>JBGSBH010000013.1:0-18943 GCA_041730635.1 Cypionkella sp. | reverse complement strand
CGCCGCCGGTCGAGGGGTTCGACATGTCGCCTCCCCAGCATGATCGGACCCCTCGGCCTTCGGCGGACGACGCACCGCTCGCCTATCCGGCCGTCGCGGCGATCGAGGCCGCCAAGGCTGCCGCCTCCAAGGCTCCCGCGCCCGCGGCGACCGAGAAGGAGCCCAAGTGATGGCCGAACGGCTGAACACCGTGGTCGACCGCGTGCTTTCGGGCCTGCTCGGCGATGCCGAACATGCCGAAAAGCAGCGTCCGCCGCTGATGCTCGACATGCTCTCCGACTGGTTGCCCTACCGAGTCTACGAACCGTCGAGCCGGCTCTACATCAACGCGCGCTCGAAGGGGTTCATCCTGTCGGTGACCCCGCTGATCGGAGCGGACGAGCGCACCGGCGAGATCCTCGGGGCGTTCTTCTCCGAAGGCCTGCCGCCCGGGGCCTGCCTCCAGGTGCTGCATCTCGCGTCCCCGCGCATCAGCCGCATCGTCGCGCCCTGGTTCGCCCCGCGCTACGTCCAGGGCGGCGTCTATGAGGCGATCGCACGCCACCGGGCGCGCCGGCTCTACGGCCTCGTCTGGGAGTCGGGCTCGGCGGACGCGCCGTTCCACGCCCGCCACCACCAGGTGATCGTCTCGGTCGGCGTGCCCTCGACCAAGGCCGTCGGCAACGAGGAGCTCAAGCAGACCCGCGACGGACTTGTCGCGATGCTGCGATCGCTGAACCTTGGCGTCGCCGAAGTGGGGCCGCAGGAGCTGATCGCGATTGTCGATGACCTCACCTCGCCGACCACGGCGCCGCAGGACGATGCCGTTCCCTACAACCCCAACGACCCGATCGCCTCCCAGGCGATCCGCCACGACATCGAGCTCGTGGTCCATGAGGACCGGATGCACCTCAGGACCGAGCGCTTCCGCCCGACCGGCAGGAGCGAAGACGGCGTTCCCGAGATCGGCACCGTCTATCCGGACGCGTTCGACGTGCGGCACTTTGCCGTGCGCAACATGCCGCAGCGCTGGGCGCCGTGGGAATGCGCGCGGCTGATCGGCGACCTGTTCACCGACAAGCTGCGCTTTCCCTGCCCGGCGGCGACGATGCTCTGCCTTGTCTATCCCGACCAGGAGGCGGCGAGCGCCAGGGCCGGCTTCAAGTTCATGCGCACGACCAGCCTCGCCGGCACGAAGAGCGCGCGCTTCCTGCCGCGGATCGGCGAGCAGGCGGCCGAATGGCAGCACGTCCAGGCCGAGCTGCAGGAGGGGCGCCGCCTTGTCCGCGTATTCTACGGGCTGACGACCTTTTCACCGCTTGGGTCCGGCGACCGCCACGAGCGGGCGATCAAGTCGATCTACAAGGCGGCGGGCTGGGACCTCGCCGACGAGCGCTACCTCCAGGTGCAGGGCCTGCTCGCGGCGATGCCGCTGACGCTGGCCGACGGACTGGGCGCCGACATGGAGCGCCTCAAGCGGTTCAAGACGGTGCTCTCGACCACCGCCGCCAACATCGCGCCGATGCAGGGCGAGTATCTGGGAAGCGCGCAGCCGCACCTGCTGTTCGTCGGGCGGAGGGGCCAGCCCTTCTTCTGGTCGCCGTTCGAGAACGAGGCCGGCAACCACAATGTCGCGATCTGCGGCAAGTCGGGTTCGGGCAAGTCGGTGCTGCTCCAGGAGATGTGCGCCGCGCTGCGCGGCGCGGGCGCACAGGTCGTTGTGATCGACGACGGCCGCAGCTTCGAGCATTCGGTCAAGCTCCAGGGCGGGCGCTTCGTCGAGTTCACGATGAAGGCCGGCTTCTGCCTCAATCCCTTCTCGATGATCGACGCGGCCCGCGCCGCCGACGACGAGGATTATCGCCTCGACTGTTTTGGCATGGTGAAGGCGATCGTCGGGCAGATGGCGCGGCATAGCCAGAAGCTCTCCGACACCGAGTGCGGCCTCATCGACCGCGCGGTCAATGCGGTGTGGAGCGAGCACAGCGTCGCGGCGACGATCACCGGCGTCGGCGAGGCCCTTGTCGCCCTTGGCAACGAGGCGGCGGCCGACCTGGCGACGGCGCTCGCGCCCTACATGGCCGGGGGCACCTATGGCGCGTTCTTCGAGGGCCAGGCGAGCCTCGCGCTCGACGCCGACTTCACCGTGTTCGAGATGTCCGACCTTGCGAGCCGCGAGGAGCTGCGGGCGGTGGTCCTCTCGGCGATCATGTTCATGACCAGCCAGGCGATGACCCGCAGCCCGCGCCAGGTCCGCAAGCTGCTGCTGATCGACGAGGCCTGGTCGATGCTCAAGGGCGGGTCGATGGGCGAGTTCGTCGAGACCTATGCCCGCACCTGCCGCAAGTACGGCGGCGCGCTCGCCACCGCGACCCAGTCGCTCAACGACTATTACAAGTCGGACGGCGCGACGGCCGCGCTCGAGAACAGCGACTGGATGCTGATCCTCCAGCAGAAGCCGGAGACGATCGCCGACTTCAAGGCCAGCAAGCGCCTCGACATGGACGACCGCACCGAGACGCTGATCCGCAGCCTCAAGCGCTCGGGCAGCGACTATTCTGAAGTGTTCATCAAGGGGCCGGAAACCGAGGCGATCGGCCGCCTCGTGCTCGACGATTATTCGGCGACCTTGTTCTCGAGCTCACCCCAGACCTTCGCCGCGATCGATGCCGAGATCGCCCGCGGCCACCAGCTCGCCGACGCCATCGAGCGGATCGCCTTTGCCGGCCGCACCTGATTTCCAACCCCAGTCAAGGAACAAGACACAATGCCCCTCAATCTCGTCACCCCGTTCGACCAGGCGCAGGAGCGCCTTGCCGACGACGGCTTCGATCCGCCCCCGCCCGGCAAGGGCTGGCGCGGTCATCTCGCCGACACCTGCTACATTCTCGTCAAGGCTGGCGGCTTCCTCGCGTCGACCTATCTCATCACGCTCGGCCTGCCTCTGCTGTTCTTCCTCGCGATCTCGGGCGGCGACGTGGAGCTGTTCTTCGCGCAGGTCGCCAATTTCGCCGAACGCTTCCTCGGCGCCGACCCCGACCGCCAGGCCGGTTTCGTGGGCGAGCTTCAGTTCGGCCTCATCAGCCTGGCGACGCTGGTCATGTGCCTGCGCCTGCCGCGCTTCCTGTGGGAGATCAACGAAGGCCTCCGGGAGGAAGAGCTGTGAAGAACATATTGGCAACATCTGCCGCGCCGAAGCGCGGCATCGGCATCACCCTGACCGCGGCCACGCTGGCCGTCAGATCGGCTCGACGCTCTGGGGCATCTGGGCGACCGACAAGCTTCTCGCGCTCGAAAAGCGCGAAGTCGTGACGGTCCAGCTGAGCCGCATCATGGGCGATTTCGTCGAGGCCGAGGCGCGCGCCGGCCGGCCGCCGGAGGAAACGCGGCAACGGGTTCAGGCCTACCTGAAGGCGGTCGAGGCCTCGGTCGAGCAGCTCGGGCGCGACGGCCGCACGGTCCTGGTCGCCGAAGCGGTGGTCTCCGGCAGCACCCCCGACCTCACCGAAGCTGTCCGCGCGGATGTGGGGCGGCGGATGGGAGTGGCTCCCAATGCGCGCCGCTGACCCGCCTCTCGGCCGTGCGGCATGGCCGCGGCTCTCATTATGGGCCGGGCTCGGCGCCGCCGCGCTCGCGCTCAGCACGCTGTCGGCCTTCGCGCGCGATCACGCGCTGATGATCAACGCGAGCCCCAGCCTGCCCTATTGGGCGGTCTGGCTGACCCGCGGCGCGGTGCCGCAGCGCGGCGACATCATCCTGTTCGACCCGCCCGCCTCGCCGCTGCTGGCCAGGCATTTCGGCAGCGAACCGCAGCCGTTCGGCAAAAGGGTGAGCGGGGTTCCGGGCGATGTGGTGACCGAAAGGAACCGCGCCTTCTTCGTCAACGGCCGCCTGGTCGCCAAGGCGAAGCCGAGGAGCCGCCTCGGCGAGCCGCTCGCGCTCGGCCCCACCGGGCGGGTCCCGCGCGGCTGCTATTTCGTGACTACTGAGCACAAGGACGGCTTCGACAGCCGCTATGCGGCGATCGGCTGGATTTGTGCGCCCCGTATCCTTGGCGTGGGGAGGCCGATCCTGTGACGCGCGCCGCGCTCCTGATCGCGCCGTTCCTGGCCTGCCTTGGCGCGGCAACGCCTGCGCTTGCCCGGGACTATGGCCAGCAAGGCGCCGTCTGGCCGGTCGTCGAGCCCGACCTGCTCGCGCAGATCCACGCGCGCCTGACCCGCCTCGAGAAAACCGGGGAGACGGCGCGGCTCAACGAGGAGCTGAAGCGCCGCACCGTCGCGCGGGTCAACCGGCCCGAGCCGGTTGCCGGGCTTGGCGCAGCGGCGGCGACCCGCAGCTGGCGGTTCGACCCGACGATCACCGTCGATCGTGACATTGCCGACGACAAGGGCCGGGTCATCATCGCCGCCGGCACGCGGGTCAATCCGCTCGACACCGTGCCGCTGCGCGCACCGCTCGTGTTCCTCGACGGCGACGACCCAGTCCAGCTTGCCTGGGCGGCGCGTCGCTTCGGCGAATCCAAAGCCAAGCTGATCCTCGTGCGCGGGGCGCCGCTCGAGCTGATGAAGGTGCGCCAGCGCCGCTTCTACTTCGACCAGGGCGGCAGCCTCGTGAAGCACTTCGGCATCCGCGCGGTTCCCGCAACCGTCGAACAGCAGGGCCGCGTCCTTCTCGTCACCGAGCAGGCGATCGAGCGCAAGGAGCGCGCACCGTCATGAGCAGGCGAAAGCACATTCTCTCCTGGATGGGCGGGGCGTTGCTCCTCCTCGCAATGAGCGCGAGCGCGCCGGCGCATGCCGCAGCGGGTCCCGGTCGCTGCACGGGCAAGTTCGTCAACCCGATCACCGACATTTGCTGGTCGTGCCTGTTCCCGATCTCGGTCGGCGGCCTGAAGATCTGGCCGTCAGGGCGCCCCGACACCGACAATCCCGACTCTCCCGTCTGCCTGTGCGGGTTGCGGCCCGGCATCGCGATGGGCTTCTGGGAGCCGGTTCGGCTCGCCGACGTCAGCATGAAGCCGTGGTGCTTCGTCAACCTCGGCGGAATGAAGCTCGATCCCGGCTTTGACATCGGCTTCAAGACGATGGCGGGTCCTTCGGCCATCGGCGGCAATACCCAGTACAACTCGCAATGGCACGTCCACTGGTACGCCTATCCGCTCATCTATTGGATGGAGATCGTCGCCGACTTCCTGTGCCTTGAGTCCGGCTCAGTCGACATCCTCTACATCACCGAGATCGATCCGCTGTGGCAGGACAGCGAGCTCACCGCGATCATCAATCCCGAGGCGGTGCTGTTCGCCAACCCCCTCGCGCTCGCGGCCTGTGCCGCGGACTGCGTGGCCGCGACCGCCAAGCTGCCGACCGACGAGCTGTGCTGGTGTGCGGGCTGCCAGGGGACGATGTATCCGCTGAACGGCAACGTCTCCGCGACCATCGGCCATGTCCAGGCCGCGCGCCTCGCGCTCGCCCGCTTCTCCTACAAGCTGCACCGCGAGCTGGTCGCCTGGGGCACGATGGGCAGCAAGGGGCTGTGCGGCAAGTACCTGATGCCGGTGATGCGCAAGCAGCAATACCGCTTCCAGGCCACCAATCCCAATCCGCAGACAAAGGGCCGCTACGCCTGCGCGCCCATCGGCGCCTCCACCACCTTCATGTCGGCAGGCCAGGTCTATCCCGCCATCGGCGAGGACATGGGCTACCTGGTCTGGCGCAAACGGAACTGCTGCGCGCTATGAAGACCTTTCCCCATCGTCTCGCCATCGCCGCGCTCGCGGCAGCCGCGGCGTTCGCCGGCGCTGCCGCGCAGACCGCCGATCCGGACCTCGACCTCGACGCCATCCGCGCGCGGACCGCGCAGGAGGCAGGCGAGGCCGACGCATTGGCCGCGACCGCCCGGGCGCGCGCCGAGCAGATGACCCGCGATGCCAGGACCAGCGCGGCCGCGGCCGCGGCCCACGGCCGCCGCTTCGCAAGCGAGGCTCCGAGGAGCGCGAGGCCGGATCCGGCGCAGACATTCGACTTCGACGCGATGGTCGCGCAGGCCGGCGCAACGGCCGGCGAAAAGATGGGCGAGGCGCCGCGCTTCATCGCTTTTGCTTCGCTGTCGATGCCGCCGGCCGCGCTTCGCGCGATGATCGACGATGTCGGCCGGGCCGGCGGCGTGGTCGTGCTGCGCGGTCTGCCGCAGAACAGCGCCAAGGTCCTGACCGCCGCGCTCGCAAAGGTCGCACGGCCCGGCGAGCAGCTGACGAGCGTCGGCATCGATCCACGGTTGTTCCGGGCCTTCGGCGTCGAGACGGTGCCGACCTACGTCGTCGCCGGCAGCGACTTCGACCTGTGCGACGGCTTCGACTGCCGCACCGAGGTTCCTCCGCACGACCGCATGAGCGGCAATGCCACGGCCGCCTACGCGCTCGAGACCTTCGCGCGCGGCGGCGGTCCCGGCGCGCTTCTCGCCGCGCAGCACCTCGCCCGCCTCGAAAGGCCGTCCCGATGAAACCCCTCATGCTCGTTCGCCTGTCGCTCGCGCTCGCCTGTCTCCCGTTCGGCGCAGCGGCCCATGCCCAGACCACGACCGAGGCCGCCAAGGCCGACGGCAAGGCGTTTGCCCGCGACAAGGCCGCCGCCGCGCAGGAAGCCGCCAGCACCCGCCCCGACGCCGAGCGCGTCCCCAATTTCGGCGGGGTGCCGAGCCAGTCGGGCTATTTCGACGATCCCGATCGCATGAGCCGGGAAGCCGCGAGCCAGGCAAGCTCCAGCACGGGCTACAGGACGATGCGGGATTCGATGGACCGGCGCGCCCGCTTTGCACCGCAGGATCTTGATGCGGCCATCGCCCGCAGCAAGGTCATCAGCGAAGACCCGCTCGCCTATACCAGCGGCATGAGCGTCGGTGGCTCGCAGGGCCGGTGCGTCCCGCTGCCGGCCGGCAGCGGGAGCTCCGGACGCTACATAGCGACCTGCAACACCGGCTACACCGCTAGTGAGGAGACGAGGAGCTGTCCGATCACGCTCGAGGCAACGACGACGTCCGTCACCGAGTATCTCTACTATTGCCCGCGCTTTGACCCCGAGTGCGTGACCTTCGATCTTCCGATCTGCCGCTACACCGGCAGTCATCCCGGTCCGTGCCTTCAAGGCTACAAAGACACGTGGGGATTGCGCTGCACCGAACCCGGTGACCCGATCAGTGAATACACCTGCTCGGAGCCGGTTCCGGGGCAACGCGTTATCAGAACCTCTTCCCGCACGGAGGTGACGACGCGCCGCAACGAGAGCGGATGCGCGAACCTCGCGGCCGACAGCAGTTGCCGGCAGGAGGCCGACACCTGCACCGACAGCGACCCGGTCACCCGGATCATCAATGGCGTTTCGGTCACCCAGCCGTGCTGGGCGTGGTCGCGCAGCTACACTTGCGCGCAATACACCGAGGCGCAGGATTGCACGGCGCTGGAAGGCACGGCCGGGTGCACGCTGGTGCGCGAGGATTGCCTGACCGACGAGCCCTGCCGCACCTGGGAGCGGGTGTACGACTGCCCGGTCCCCGACCAGCCGGCGAGCTCCAACCAGTTCATTTGCGACGGCGACGTCTACTGCATCGATGGCTCGTGCGAGACCATCGAGCGCGAGGCCAATGATGAGTTCAAGGATGCGGTCGTCGCGCTGAACGCGATGAACCAGGCGCGGCGGGAGTTCGATCCCGACACGCTCACCCTGTTCAAGGGAACGCGCAACACCTGCTCGTCCAAGGTCTTCGGCGTGCTCAACTGCTGCCGCGGCAAGGGCTTCCCGCTCATCCCGGGGATCCAGTTGCTCGTGGCTCTGGGCTGCAGCCGCGAGGAGGCGCTGCTCCACCAGCGGGATGCGTCGGGGTTGTGCGCCTATGTCGGAAGCTATTGCTCGGACAGCTTCCTCGGCGTCTGCCTGACCAAGAAGAAGGTCTATTGCTGCTTTGAGTCCAAGCTATCGCGGATACTCCAGGAGCAGGGCCGCCAGCAGCTGGGCAAGCCCTGGGGCAAGCCGAAGACCGAGCAGTGCCTCGGCTTCACGATCGACGAGTTCGCCCGGCTCGACCTCTCGAAGATGGACTTCAGCGAGGTCTATGCCGAGTTCACCGATGCCGCCCGCCTGCCCGACGAGCTCGAGGCGGCGACCGAAATCCAGCAGAAAATCGAGGACTATTATGCCCGCGCAAGCCAGTAAGGCCGCACGGCGGCTCGTTACCGCCTGCCTCGCCCTCACAGCTCTTCCGTTGCTGGCTTCCGCTCCGGCCGAGGCGCAGGAGCCGTCGCCTGCTGCGACCGAAGATGGCGGGGATCGCTTCTACTGCGAGGAGCGCCGGCTCGGCTATTGGTTCTACTGCACGCGGCCGAAGCCCGCCGAGACCGCTGAAGCTCCTTCGTCGCCGGCGGCGAGCGCCACCAGTCAGCTCGACGAGATCACTGCGCAGTTGCGGGAGCTGAAGGCGAAGGCGATCCTCGAGCCGACGCCGGCCAACGTCACCGCCTATATCCGCTTCCAGCGCGAGCAGCTCGACCGCGCCTCGCTGTTCAGCGACGTCTGGCAGCGGGCGATCTGGCAGGATCCCGAGCTCGACTACACGCTGCAGCGGCCCGTCTCGACCCTCGGCAAGCGCCAGTGGCAGGACGCCCGGAATGCCGAGCGTGATGCGACGATGGCGCAGCTCTCGCAGCGCTACGGTCTGTTCTACTTCTTCGCCCAGAGCTGCGGCGCCTGCGAGGTCATGTCGCCGATCGTGCAGGGCGTCGCCTCGACCTGGCACATCGCGGTTCGCGCCATTTCGACCGACGGCGGACCGTCGCGCCATTTCCCGAACTACACGGTCGAGACCAACCAGCGCACGCGCATGGGGCTCGAGCCGAAGATTACCCCGGCGGTGGTCCTGTGGGACGCACAGACCGGCAGGACCATTCCCATCGGCTACGGCGTGATGTCGGCCGATGAGCTGCAGGATCGCATCTACCTCCTCACATCGAAGGAAGCCGGCCGTGACTATTAGGATGAAGCGCATGGTCGCTGCGCTGCTCGCGATCACTCTCCCCGTCGCCTCCGCAAAGGCCGACGTCGGCAGCTCGATGGACGCGTTCCTAAAGGACGTCGGCGGCGCCTCCAACGTCAACGGCCCGAACGCGTTCGAAGGGCAGTCGGCGGGCTACTACAGCCTCGGCAATGTCTGGACCCGGTTTCCGCAGAAGACGACCAACATCGCCAATCTCCAGCTGCCGCGGGCGCGCGCGGGCTGCGGCGGCATCGATATCTTCGCCGGCTCCTTCAGCTTCATCAACGCGAGCGAGCTCGTCGCCATGCTGAAGGCGGTTGCGAACAATGCGGTCGGGTTCGCCTTCAGCCTCGCGATCGACACCGTCTGCCCCGAATGTTCGAAGATCATGCAGGAGTTCAGCCAGAAGGCTCAGCTCATGAACAATCTCAACATCAACAGCTGCGAGCTGGCCCAGGGCCTCGTCGGCGGCGTCTGGCCCAAGGGCGATCTCGCCGACAAGGCGATCTGCGAGGCGATCGGCAATTCGGAAGGCATCTTCACCGACTACGCCGCCGCCAAGCACGGCTGCGGCACCAAGGGCCAGCGGGCGAGCACGACCGCGCAGGGCGACGGCGAATATGCCGACGTCAACCCGGGCGTGGCGCGCAACTACACCTGGACCATCCTCAAGAAGTCGGCGTTTTTCTCGCCCAACGGCACGTTCGACCGCGAGCTCGCCGAATATGCAATGACGCTGATCGGCACGATCATCTACGTCCCGCCGAAGGACGAGGAGGCGGGCAAGTTCGTGCCGTTCGCCGGCGATGCGTCGTCCACGCTGGTGACCGCGCTGCTCGACGGCACGGCCGGAAGCACCGTCAAGGTCTTCGACTGCGACGAGCCCGAACAGTGCCTCAACCCGACTTTCAAGACGCTGAGCCTTCCGGCCTCCAAGGCGCTGCGGCCGCGCGTGGCCGCGCTGATTGCCGGCATGGTCCAGGCGATCCGCGACGACACCGCGATCACCGAGGCGCAGAAGGAGCTGCTGCAGGTCGCCTCGGTGCCGCTCTACAAGATCCTCACCGTCCAGGCCGCCTATGGCCGCGGCATGCCGACGGACGACCGCGAGACGCTGGCCGAAATCGCCAGCGTCGACCTGCTGTTCGCCGTGCTCGACCGGATTGTCAGCGAGGCCGGGCGCTCGATGTCGAGCTTCATCGGCGCCGACGAAGCCAAGATCGCGATGTGGCAGGGCCAGGTGAACGTGGTGCGGCAGGCGTTGGCGGACCGACAGACGAACACGCATCTCAAGGTCAACGCGATCATGCAGATCATCGAGAAGACGGCGTTCATCGAGAACGTCCTCGCCGCCTCTATGTCGCCTGGAATGGCCGCCTCGCTCGACTGGTCGCGCGGCGTCCAGACCCGCGCCCTCACGCACTGAGCAAAACGGCAGCGCCCCGAAGGGAGGGAGCCACGAGATGGTCGAGATTTTCACGGTCGGCGGCGGGGACTACCTGGTCAACGTCTTCCAGGCCGTCGCCGCCTGGACCGGAAACGGCGGCTACAAGAGCCTGATCCAGGTCGTCCTGGTGATGGGTCTTGGCCTCTCCGCGCTGACGCTGGCGTTTAACCAGGACTGGCGCGCCTGGATCAACTGGTTCCTCGGTGCGACGCTGATCTATTCCTGCCTGATGGTGCCGCGGCTCGACGTCCACGTGACCGACCGGCTCAACCCCTCGCTCGCCCCCGCCAATGTCAGCAACGTGCCGCTCGGCCTGGCGCTGATGGCGAGCTTCACCAGCCAGGTCGGCGATTACCTGACCGGCTCCGCCGAAGTCGTGTTCGGCCTGCCGGGCGACCTTAACTATTCGAAGAACGGCATGATCAACGGCGCGCGGCTCTACGACGCGACGCGGAGCCTGCGGATCTCCGATCCCGAGTTCGCCGCCAATCTCGACGAGCATTTCCGGCAGTGCGTGTTCTACGACGTCCTGCTCGGCCGCTATTCGATGAAGGATCTCGCCGAGACGAGCGACATTTGGGCGACGATCGCTCCCGGCAGCCAGGCCCGCGCGCAGCGCTTCCTCACCCGCGATCCCTCGTCGGGCCAGGTCAGCTCGAGCATCGTCACCTGCCGCGACGCCTACAGCGCGCTGAACGGCCAGTGGGCAGGCCTGGTCGACAGCATGGGGACGGTGTTCGGCCGGCAGCTCTACCCGAACCAGACGGCGGCTCTCGCCAAGGCCAAGCTCTTCGCCGACCTGCCGATCGCCTACCAGTACCTCGCCGGGGTTTCGGCCAACGCCACCGATATCTTCAAGCAGACCCTCACCATCAACGCGATGAGCCAGGCGATGCATTCGATGTCGGGCAGCAGCGGCGCGGGCAATGTCGACGTCTATGCCCAGACGCGCGCGGACATCCAGACCGAGCGGACCTACGGCTCGATCGCCAGCAACGCGATGAAGTGGGTGCCGCTGCTCAACGTCGTGCTGACGGTGCTGTTCTACGCGCTGTTTCCGGTGCTCTTTCCGCTGTTCCTGATGCCGAAGACCGGGCCGCTCGCGCTGAAGGGCTATGTCACCGGCTTCTTCTATCTCGCGGCGTGGGGTCCCCTGTTCGTGATCCTGCACATGATGCTGATGGTGAAGGGGGCTGCCGACATGAGTGCCGTCGCTGGAGGCAGCGGGCTCAGCCTCGCGAGCTTCACCGGCATGGCCGACGTAAACAACGACATCGGCGTGCTCGCAGGCTACCTGATCGCCTCTGTGCCGTTTCTCGCCGGGGGCGTCGCCAAGGGCGCGATGGCCATCTCGCACCACGCGACGAGCTACCTCAATCCGAGCCAGAACGCGGCCGAGGAAGCCGCGCGCGAAGCGAGCACCGGCAATGTCGCGCTGGGCAACACCAGCTTCGAGAATTCGAGCGTGCTGACCCGGCAGTTCGCGCAAGGGACGATCGCGCCTAGCTTCACCTACGGCGCCGGCCAGACGCGCACCTTCAGCGACACGGGCTCGATGACCACGAGCTTCGCCGAGGCGAGCTACGACCAGCTTCCCAACTCGAGCTATCCGTTCACGCCCACGCTCGGCCAGGAGTTCACGTCGCGCCTGTCGACGATGGCCTCGCAGGCGCGCTCGAACAGCGAGCCCTATGCGCACATCGCCACGGAATCGACGACTAGCGCCGTCACCAGGTTCCGCGAGCTCCGCGACCAGTTCAGCCGCGGTAGCTCCTTCGAGACGGCAACCGGCACGTCCAACTCCGACAGCATCCAGACCGCGTTCAGCGAGGTCGACCAAGCCTCGACCAACCTGCAGCGCCAGTTCGGCCTTTCGCGACGCGCAGCGGACGACATTACCACCTCCTGGTTTCTGAACGGGGAGGCATCTGCAGGATTGGGAGTGGGCGGGAAAACGAGCATGTTTAACGCCGGCGCCGGACTGAAGGGCGGGCGGAATCAGGCTTGGACGGACAGCGACATCGGTATCGCGTCGGAAGACCGCTCTCGGATCGTGGGTAGCCTTCAGCAGATGTCGGACAGCCGCAACTGGTCGAGCACGCGGGACGGATTCATCCGCTCGGTCAGCACCTCGTCAAGCAGTTCAATCTCCACCACCGCAAGCGGCATGAGCGCCTCTCTGTCTGAAGCGCAAAGCTACAGCCGGGAGGCGCGGCGCGCGGAGGAACTCGCGAACAGGCTGGAAAGCCAGGCGTCATTCTTCGAAAGCAACAGTGCGGCCAGCAGCCTCAACCTGTCCCAAGCCTACCGCGAATGGGGCCTGGTCGAGATCGAGCGTAATCGAGACTATTATGGAAGCGCTCGTTTCGACGACACAGCGTTCCAGCTCAGTCCGGAAGGGCAAGCGCTGCAGGCCAAGTTCGTCGAGAGCTATGCAGAACAGCTTCGCGAAGGGATCGAGGATCGTTTGGTGCTTGCACCCGGACAGGCTGTGTCGAAACCGAACATCTCTGGTGCCGAGGAAGTTCGAAGCCGCGCTTCGGTTGGGGGGAGCGTGCGTTCAGCCATGCCGCAAGTGGATAACGGCGGCATTCACGACGAGGTTGAAGGCGTTCAAGCCGCCGGCCGGCAGCGCGTTGACGCCGGAAGGGATCGCTTGGACGCCGTCACGAGAGGCGCTCGCGGGGCCAGTGCGGAGGCCGCCGACGAGGTGAAGAAGTGGTGAGCTTCAGCTTCGCAGAACGTCCCAATAGATCACGAAACCGGCAAAAATTAGGAAGAGAGCGAGTACCAAGAACCCCAGGCGTCTCGCCCACGGGTCCGCCCAGGTCTTCTTCCAGCTGTATTCGATCAGCCGGTTTTCGCTGATCGCCTGATCGATCTCGGACAGTCCCTCCCATCTCGGGGAGCCTTGGGGATCGGAGCGGTCGAGGTCGAATTGCGTCATGATGGCGTTCATCTTGCTGCTCCCTGGAACATAGCAGAAACCTGTGGGGAATGGGAGAGAATTCGACGTCGACGCGACAGGCCGACATAATCCGAAGAGAGGCCGGCCCCCTCCCCTCTGATCGGCAGGAATGCGCCCTCATCTACGTCGTCCAGGCTCAATTTAGCGGGTCCCGAAAGCGGACAGACTTCATTCCGATATCGTTAAAACTAAGAGAAATCCTTCCAGGCGCGCCAAAAACCGCCGTAGACCGTCGCGCCTACGCTCAAGGCGCACGGGCTATGACGCGCGGATAAAAGCAATTCCTCCGAACGGAGGGATGGGCGCCCGCGCTGGGGGGTGGGGGAGGTGCCGCCTCCTTGCTGGATATGCTGGAACGCCCCCGTCTGTGGTGATCCTCACGGCTAAGGAATTGCCGCCGTGGCAGGCGTCATGTTCTCGTGACTTAGTCCATTACACCGGCTCCGGCGACCCAACGGTACCATTTCAGGTCGCCAGTTCGCGCTTTCCGAAACGCGCATGAAGCGTCGGCAGCGCGAACAGCAGTTAACCGATCATGTGGCGCGCGCCGCGCGGGATGCATCGCGGTGCGTGACGGTGGGGCGTGCATTTACTGGGAAAACGTTCGATACGATTTCGTGCATTAAATGTGGCAAAACGTGCGATCCGCCGTTATGGATTAATGCATACGCGAATGCGGACAGGGGGCCTATAGTTAGTGACGCTCGTGATCACCACCTGTACGAATCGCAAGCGCAAGCCGGTTTCTGATGCTCTCCACATGGCGGCCCTCCCGCCAGCCGACCTCGATGGTCTGGCCCGTCAATGGGCGCAACGCCTGGCGGCCGAGCGGAGGCGGTTCCCCGGGATAGACATGTACGGCGGCCGCGGCTTTCGCGAAGCCGTCACCGCGGCGGAATTACTCGACGCAAGACTGCTGATCGTCTCCGCGGGTCTCGGCCTGATCGACGTTTCGACAGCGGTTCCGCCCTATGCCTGCACCGTGCTCGTCGACGCCCCGGACAGCGTCCGCTCGCGCGTAATGGGCGCGTTCAGCGTTGAGCGCTGGTGGGAGGCGCTGTGCAAGATTTCTCCATTTGCGGTCGCGCTACATGATGCGGTCGAGGACGCGCATGGGCCGATCTGCGCGGCACTGTCAGACGCCTATATCGAGATGATCGCGGAGGATCTTCTCGCCCTTCCAGCATCGATGCTCGGTCGGCTCAGACTCTTTACCCGCGCGCGCCTCGATCGGGTTCCTGCCGCACTACAGCCCTTCGTCATGCCCTATGACGACCGGCTCGACGGTCCGGACAGCTCCAATCGCGGCACGCGCAGCGATTTTGCCGGCCGGGCGCTTCGCCATTTCGCAGAACTGACGCGCGGCGAGCCGGAGGGACGTTCGGCGGCAGAGCACGCCGCGAAGGTGTTGGCGACGCTGGACGGTTGGCGGATGCCGGCCAAGGTGGACCGCATCCGCCATGATGACGCAGCTCTGCTTGATCTAATCCGGGCGCATTGGGACGCCGAGCGCGGCAGTTCCTCGCGGCTGCTGCGCCGCTTCCGCGACGATCTCGGGATCGCGTGCGAGCAGGGCCGGTTCGCGGAATTGGCCCGCCACGTGCGGAGTGAGCGCGCATGAGCGGACGCGAAACGCTCAAGGTCCGCGCGGTGCGCGCCGAGCAGGCCGGCGGGACCAGTGTCTTTGCGTTCTTCCTCTATGGCGCCGATATCAATCGGGTGGCGGATATCAGCCGGATCCGCCGCGACGATCAGGAACTTAAGGGCTTCCAGCGTCGCGAGATCCGCGATCACGTTAAGGAGATCACGGCGTTTCTCGACAGCGGCCCGGTGCTGTTTCCCAATGCGATCATCCTTGCCATCTCGCCCGAAGTGGAGTTCGCTTCGGCGCGTGGCCGCTCTCCGGGCAATATGTGCGAAGTGGGGGATGCGGGCACGCTGTCGATACCGATCTATCCCGAGGGCCGGCGCGCCGCCTGGATCGTCGACGGGCAGCAGCGCTCGCTGGCGCTGAGCGCCGCCAAGGACCGAACGATCGCCGTACCGGTGGTCGGCTTCGTGTCGGATGCGCTCGAGACGCAGCGCGAGCAGTTCATCCTGGTCAACAAGGCGCGGCCGCTGCCGACCCGGCTGATCAACGAACTGCTGCCTGAGGTGAGCGTGTTGCTGCCGCGCGATCTAGCGGCACGCCAGTTGCCGAGCGCGCTGTGCGAAGCGCTCAACACCGATCCGAATTCGCCCTTCTTCGGCCTGATCAAGCGCGAGTCCGATGCGAAGGACCGTGCCGGCATCGTCACCGACAATGCGCTCATTGAAACGATGAAGGCGAGCCTCAAGACCCCAGCCGGGGCGCTCGGCCAATTCAAGCATAATGGCGACGGCAACGACACGGTCGCCATGTACGATGCGCTTCTCCTCTACTGGTCGGCGGTCCGCGACACCTTTCCAGAGGCCTGGGGCAAGCCACCGGCCGACAGCCGGCTGATGCATTCTGCCGGCATCCGCGCGATGGGTGCGTTGATGGATACGATCATGCTGCGCGCTGATGCGGCGCCGGACAAGGTGGCGGCGGTGCGCACGATACTCAAGCGCATGGCGCCCTTGTGCTGTTGGACCGCCGGCAGATGGGAGGGGCTGGGCCTTGCGTGGAACGAAATCCAGTCGACCTCGCAGCACATCACCAAGCTCAGCGATCATCTGATGCACATCGAGCGCGATCTCGCCCGGGCGGCAGCATGAAGTTCATCTTCGCCGACAGCCTCGATTATGTGGATCCTGCATTCGACTTCATCGCCGATCGCAGCCCTGCCGAACGCCAGCCCTATTGGGACGACGCCTATCCGCACGAGATCCTCGGCTATGCTCCCTATGATGGGGTGCTGGTCTCGCGCGGCATCGTCGGCGATCACCGCGTGAAGGGCAAATATACGGCCAGTCAGGCGCGCCGCTTCCGCCTGGTTGGGGCCCGCAAGTTTCTGCGCCTCGACAAGCCCGAGTTCGCGCATCTCGACATTTTCGGCGATTGCGGCGCCTTCACCTATGTGCAGGACGAGAAGCCGCCGTACACGCCGGTGGAAATGGCCGAGTTCTACGACGAATGCGGCTTCACCCATGGCGCCTCGGTCGACCACATCATCTTCGATTTCGACGCCGGCCTCGTGGGGCTGGCGGGCGGGTCGACCGACGCCCGACAGCGCTTCGACATCACGCTGGAGAATGCCGAGGGATTCCTGCGCGAGGCCAAATTGATGGACGCCGGATTCACCCCGATGGGCGTGATCCAGGGCTGGTCACCCGGCAGCATGGCCGACGCGGCGCGCCGGCTGGTCGCCATGGGCTATGACTATCTGGCGCTCGGCGGCATGGTTCCACTCAAGTCGCCCGAGATCAAGTTGTGTTTGGAAGCGATCCGCGACGCGGTGCCCGCATCAACACGCCTCCACATCCTCGGCTTTGCGAAGGCCGACGATATCGAC
Organism: Cypionkella sp.; assembly: GCA_041730635.1. Classification (GTDB taxonomy): domain Bacteria; phylum Pseudomonadota; class Alphaproteobacteria; order Sphingomonadales; family Sphingomonadaceae; genus Tsuneonella. The sequence goes on along the minus strand of JBGSBH010000013.1, from coordinate 2,049 downwards.
AGCTTCCACGGCTACGACATTTCGAGCTTCGACACGACGTCGCCCCTCATTCGCGCGTTCAAGGACGCGAAGCAGAACTATTATCTGCCGGGCGACGGGTTGGCGCTGCGCTACTTCACCTCGATCCGGGTGCCGCAAGCGATTGAAAACCCCAAGCTCCAGCGCGCGGTCAAGAAGGGTATGTTCCGGGCCGAGGAATTGGTCCGGCTCGAGACGTTGGCGCTGGGCTCATTGCGCGCGTTCGACCGGGATGAAGCCGGGCTCGAAGAGACACTGCATCACGTTCTCGTCTACAGTGCGCCTTTGGTCGAGGAAAAGCCTTACGAGGACTGCGCCGCGAGCCCGTCGCTGGCGCGCTTGGCCGAGCGCTATCGTACAACGCTTGCCGAGCGGCCATGGAAGCAATGTTCCTGCAAAATCTGCCAGGATGCCGCGATCGATGTGATCATCTTTCGCGGAAGCAATCGCAACAAGCGCCGCGGGATTCACAATCTCGCGGTCTACCAAGATCATATCGAACGACTGGATTTGAAGCGTGCCGTTGAACCAAGTGATGACCTACCTCGCCGTCTGTGCGCAGCAGAGCAATGAGCACAAAGTGCTCAGCTTCGCGGCAAAAGCCGCGGACGTGCTGCGCTTTGCAGCAATCGACCGGCTCGGCCGCGACGCCCAGGGCGAGCTCAGCGGGTTCCAGCGGCCGCAAGTCGCCGCCCATATCCGAGAAATCCGCGATTATCTCGAGAAGCCCGACGCAGTGCTGCCCAACCCGATCGTCGTCGCCTTTACCGATCGCGTCAGCGTCGAGGACCTCGGGAATGGCGCCGTGCAGTTGGCGATCGACATGAGCAGCAGCGTTCCCGGATTGGTGGTGGACGGCCAGCAGCGCTTGTCGGCGCTTGCCGATCTCGACCGCGACTTCCAGGTCTTCGTCTCGGCGCTGATCTGCCGCGACGAGGCGGAACTCCGCCGCCAGTTCGTGCTCATCAACAATACCAAGCCGCTGCCCAAGTCGCTGATCTACGAGCTGCTGCCGACCGTCGGCGATCTGCCACCGCGACTCAGCCGGCGGTCGGTCGCCTCCGATCTGACGGCGAGGCTCAACTTCGAGAACACCGCGCTCAAGGGCTATATCAAGCAGCATACCTGTCCGGAGGGCATCATCGCCGACACGGTGATGCAGAAGATCATCATGGAGTCGCTCAGCAACGGGGTGATGCGCGAGCTCATCCGGGGTGCGAAGGGCGAGGAACGCTGCGTGCGGCTGATGTCCAATTTCTTCGACGCAGTGAAGAAGGTCTGGCCCGAGGCGTGGCACGGCCAGAAGCCAAATACGTCTCGCCTGCTGCACGGCGCCGGCATCCAGGCCATGGGCGACGTCATGGAAGTGCTCGCCGAGCGCGGGGAGGCGCGGACGGTCGAGGATTTCAGAAGCGGGATGGAATGCCTCAAGGACAAGACCGCTTGGACCGCTGGCGAGTGGCATATGGATGGCGAAGTCCGGCGGTGGAATGGCTTGCAGAACGTCAATCGCGATGTCGCGCTGCTCAAACATTATCTGGTGGGCATCGTGAAGGCGGACCTGCGCAAGAAGGCCAAACGGGCGCCGGCGCCGCTGCTTGAGCCGACGGTCGATCCATCATGAGCTACGCGGTCAAGGAGATCTTCAAGACGCTGCAGGGTGAAGGCGCCCAGATGGGGCGTACCGCGGTGTTCTGCCGGTTCGCCGGATGCAATCTATGGTCAGGACGCGAGCGCGACCGCGCAACGTCGGTCTGCACGTTCTGCGACACCGACTTTGTCGGCATGGACGGCAGCGGCGGCGGGCGCTTCGCCGACGACCAAGCCCTAGCCGATGCGATCGAGTCCGAATGGGCTGGCGCTCGGGCCGATCGCTATGTCGTGCTGACCGGCGGCGAGCCGCTGCTCCAGGTCGACCAGGACCTGGTCGACGCGTTGCACGCGCGCGGTTTCGAAATCGCCATAGAGACCAATGGCACACAGCCCGCGCCGCGGGGGCTCGACTGGATCTGCGTCAGCCCCAAGGCCGAT
>JBGSBH010000012.1:0-19293 GCA_041730635.1 Cypionkella sp. | reverse complement strand
GCTTTCCTCGCGCGCGATCTCGCCCCAGATCACGTCGTCCACCCTGGCCGCGACGTTGCGCGCGGCGCCCGCGACGTCGACCCCGGTGAGCGCGCCGAGCACTTCGCCGACCAGCGGATCGCCGGCCAGCCGCAGCCCGCTGCCGATCCCGGGCAGCATCGCCTCGACCAGCCGATAGCCCATCTCCTGGCGCAGGTAGCTGGTCGCCGCGGTCGGCCCGCCGCGGATCAGCTCGACCGCGTTGGCATAGCCGATCGTGCGCACGGTGTCGGCGACGATCGGCGCCGCGCGCTGGGCGGCGTCGAACGCCACCGGGGCGAGCGCGCCCGCCAGCCGGTCCTTGAACAGCGCCGAGGTGAGGATCCGGTTGAGCGTGCCGCCGCGCGCACCGAGGAACTGTTCGAGCCCGATCTGCGCGATCTGCTGGTCCCAGAAGCCGCCCGGCGCGGTCATCCGGTCGAACGCGCGGCCGGTGGAAAGGTACAGCAGCCGCGCGATCGCCTCGGTGAAGCTGAACCCGCCGCCGTAGCCGGTGGTGCAGGCCGGCAGCGCGAGCACGCCGCCCGCGGCGAGCGTTCCGGCCAGGAACCGCCGGCGGTGGACGATGGTGGAAATCTGTTCGGTCATTGTCTCGGTCCTCAACCTTGCCGCTCCACCCCGGCGGCGCCCATATGGGCTCTGCCTCATGAACCGCGCCCGACTGGTCATCTTCAACGCCGCGCTCGGCCCGCTCGACTACCGCGTCCCCGACGGGATGCGGGTCGCGCCGGGCTCGGTCGTCGTCGCCCCGCTCGGCCCGCGCCCGATCGTCGGAATCGCCTGGGAGGCCGAACGGCTGCCCGCTAGCGAGGTTCCGGATGCCAAGCTGCGCCCGCTGGCCGGGGTGCTGCCGGTGCCCCCGCTGCGCGCCGAGCTGCGCCGGCTGATAGAATGGACCGCCGACTATTACTGCGCCCCGCTCGCTTCGGTCGCCCGGATGGTGCTCGCGAGCGGGGGCGCGCTGCGCGGGCCGGCGACGATCACCGAGTATCGCTTGAGCGGCGGCACGCCCGAGCGGCTGACCCCGCAGCGCGCTGCCGCGATCGCCGCGCTGGAGGGGGAGCAGGCGACGATCCGCGAGCTCGCCGGCATCGCCGGGGTCAGCGAAGGCGTGCTGCGCGGGCTGGTCAACCAGGGGGTGCTCGAGCCGGTGCAAGTCGATTGCGATCGGCCGTACCCGGCCGCGCGCGCCGATCATGCCGCCCCCGTCCTGTCGCCCGCCCAGCAGGAAGTCGCCGCGCGCTTCGTCGATGCGGTGCGCGCGCGGGCGTTCAAGCCCTTCCTGCTCGACGGGGTCACCGGCTCGGGCAAGACCGAATGCTACCTCGAAGCCGTCGCCGCGGCGCTCGAGCTCGGCCGCCAGACGCTCGTGCTGCTGCCCGAGATCGCGCTGACCGAGGCGTTCCTGCGCCGTTTCGAAGAACGCTTCGGCGCAGCCCCGGTGGTGTGGCATTCGAGCCTCAAGTCGACCGAGCGCCGCCGGGCCTGGCGGGCGATCGCCGCGGGCACGGCGCAGGTGGTGGTCGGCGCCCGATCGGCGCTGTTCCTGCCTTACGCCCACCTCGGGCTGATCGTCGTCGACGAAGCGCACGAGGTCAGTTTCAAGCAGGACGAAGGCGTGCGCTACAACGCCCGCGACGTGGCGGTGATGCGCGCGCGGTTCGAGAGCCTGCCGGTGATCCTCGCCAGCGCCACGCCGGCGCTCGAAAGCCTGCAGATGGCCGAGAGCGGCACTTACGAGCGGCTGGTGCTGGAGGATCGCTACGGCGGCGCGCGGTTGCCGGCGATCGACACCGTCGACCTTACGCGAGAGAAGCCCGCCCGCGGCCGCTGGCTCGCCCCGCGGCTGGTCGCGGGGATGGAGGAGCGGTTGGCGCGCGGCGAGCAGTCGCTGCTGTTCCTGAACCGCCGCGGCTACGCCCCGCTGACGCTGTGCCGCAACTGCGGCTTCCGCTTCCAGTGCCCCAACTGCACCGCCTGGCTGGTCGAGCACCGCCTGAGCCGCCGCCTCGCCTGCCATCACTGCGGCCACGAGACCCCCCCGCCCCCCACTTGCCCCGAATGCGGCGAGCCCGATTGCCTCGTCGCCTGCGGCCCCGGGGTCGAGCGGATCGCCGACGAGGTGGCCGAGATCCTGCCGGATGCAAGGGTCGCGGTGGTCACTTCCGACACCGTCAATTCCCCCGAACGTGCCGCCGAATTCGTCGAACGTGCCGAATCCGGAGCGATCGACGTGATCGTCGGCACCCAGCTCGTCACCAAGGGATTCCACTTTCCCGAGCTGACGCTGGTCGGCGTGGTCGATGCCGATCTCGGGCTCGAAGGCGGCGACTTGCGCGCGGCCGAGCGGACCTACCAGCAGATCGCGCAGGTCGCCGGGCGCGCGGGCCGCGGGGCCAAGCCCGGCGAGGTGCTGATCCAGACGCGCCATCCCACCGCCTCGGTAATCGCCGCGCTCGCCGCCGGCGACCGCGATGCGTTCTACGAAGCCGAGACCGCGGCACGCCGCCACGCCGGGGCCCCGCCGTTCGGCCGGTGGGCGGCGCTGATCGTCTCGAGCGAGGACGAAGCCGAGGCGAAGGAGGCCGCCCACCTCATCGGCGGCACCCGGCCGAGCGTCGAGGACGTCGCCATCCTCGGCCCCGCCCCGGCGCCGCTCAGCCTGCTGCGCGGGCGCTACCGCTATCGCCTGCTATTGAACGCCCGCCGCAGCGCGCAGGTTCAGGACGTCATCCGCGACTGGCTCGCCCCGTTGCGCTTTCCCCCCGGCGTGCGCGTTTCGATCGACATCGACCCCTATAGCTTTGTCTAGCCATCACTTTACGATGGCGCGGAAGAATCGGGGGTCGCATGCGGATTCTGCTCGTCGCTTTGCTTGCCTGGATCGCGGTGCCCGCGTCCGCCGAGACCTGGCGCGAGGCCGAGACCCGGCACTTCCGCATCTTTTCGTCCGGCGAGGAGAAAGCACTCGTCAAGTTTTCCGAACGGCTCGAACAGTTCCACACGCTGCTGCAGCTCGCCACCGGAGCGAACGAAGCCAACCGCCGGGTGGTCAAGGTGCGGGTCTATCTCGTTCCCGGCATCGCCGACGTCGTTCGGCTGGTGGACCAGCCGGGCAGCAACATCGCGGGCTTCTACTCGCCGCGCGAGGACGGGGCGATCGCAGTGGTCCCCCGGTCGACCGGCGACGGGACCTTCACCGGCCAGCTCGTGCTGTTTCACGAGTATGCGCACCACTACATGCTGCAGTACACCCCGGCAGCCTATCCTTCATGGTACGTGGAAGGGTTCGCCGAGATCGCCTCGACCGCATCGTTCGAGCGCAAGGGCGCGATCACTTTCGGCAAGGCGGCCTCGCACCGCGAGTGGGAGCTCGACGGGGCCAGCCGCTATCCGGTCACCAAGATGCTCGACGGCACCTATATCGCGGATCGGGCGCGCAAGCGCGGCTGGTCGTATGGCGACGCCTGGCTGCTGACGCACTTCCTGACCTTCAACGATGCGCGCCGGGGACAACTGCGGGCTTATCTCAACGCGATCAACTCGGGCCGCAGTCACGCCGAAGCCGCGCGGGCATTCGGCGATCTGGCCGACCTGCAGCGCCAGGTCAGCGTTTATCTCTCGGGCGGAAGTTTCCCCTATCGCGCGGTGCCCGTGGACGCCGGCGCCGCCGTCGCGGTGAACGTGCGCACGCTGGGGCCGGCGGAGGCGGCGCTGATCGACCACACGATCGAGTTCGGGCGACGCACCGACGTGCCGGACGAGGATGACGAGGAAGCCGATGACGACGGCGCCGATGCGGGCAAAGGCAAGAAGGCGAAAGAGCCCAAAGTACCCTTCGAGACCCGCCGCGCCGAGGCCGAGCGTGCGCGCGCCAGGTGGATCGGCGAGATCGAGGCGGTCGCCAACCGCTTTCCCGATGAGACCGCCGGCTGGCTCCTGCTCGCCGACGCCCGCTGCGCCGCCGAAGAATGGGCGGCATGCAATGCAGCCGCTGCGCGTGCCCTCGCGATCGAACCGGGCAACGGTCGGGGGTTGGTGCGCAAGGCCGAAGCCGAGCTGGCGACGATCGACGATCTGCCTGCCGACCAGCAGGAAGCCGCCGTCGAACGGGCGCGGAAGGCGATCCTGACCGCCATGGCGACCGACATCGACGATCCGGTCGCTCAGCTCGCGTTCAACCGAAGCTACGCCGGCCGCCCGGGACCCGACGGCGACAGCGCGCTGACCGCGTTGATGTCCGCCGTCCAGCTGGTGCCCCAGCAAAGCGGGCCGCGTCTCACCCTGGCGGGCGAATGGATGGCCCGCGGGCGCTTGCGCGACGCGCGCACGATCCTGCGGCCCCTCGCCTACGCGCCCCACGAGTCCGGGGCGAGCCGGCAAGCGCAACGGTTGATTGCGGAGATCGATGCGCAGCTCGCGAGCTCCGACGCCGAGTGACGCGAGGGGGCCCGGAGTCTCGCACGACCCGGGCGCATTGACTCGCCCATGACCCGGCCCGTCCTCGTGCCGATCCTCGGCGACCAGCTCACCCATTCGATCGCCTCGCTGCGCGGCTGCGACCCGCAGCGCACGGTCGTGCTGATGATGGAGGTGGGGGACGAGGCGACCTACGTCAGGCACCACAAGGCCAAGATCGCGCTGATCTTTTCCGCCATGCGGCATTTCGCGGCCGAGCTGCGCGCGGACGGCTGGCGGGTCGAATACACCCGCCTCGACGATGCGGACAATGCGCACAGCTTCACCGGCGAGGTGGCGCGGGCGGTCGAGCGGCACGCGCCCGAGCGGATCCGGGTGGTGGAACCGGGCGAATGGCGCGTGCGCGCGGCGATGGAGGAGTGGGCCGACCGCTTCCCCTGCCCGGTAGAGATCCTGCCCGACGACCGCTTCGTCTGCTCGATCCGCGACTTCGCCGAATGGGCCGAAGGCCGCGATCACCTGACGATGGAGTTCTTCTACCGCGAGATGCGCCGCAAGACGGGTCTGCTGATGCGGCCCGATGGCACGCCGCTGGGCGGGCGGTGGAACTTCGATACCGAGAACCGCAAGGGCCCACCGGGCGCGCTGTTCGTCCCCGACCGGCCGCATTTCCCGCCCGATGCGATCACCCGGGATGTCATCGGCTTGGTCGAGCGGCGCTTCGCAGGCCATTTCGGCAGCCTCGCGCGGTTCGACTGGCCGGTCACCCGGGCCGAGGCCGCGGGTGCCGCCGACGCCTTCATCGCCGAGCGCCTGCCGCTGTTCGGCGACTACCAGGATGCGATGGTGCACGGCGAGGACCAGCTGTGGCACTCGTTGCTGTCGACCAGCATCAATCTGGGCTTGCTCGATCCGCTCGCCCTGTGCCGGCAGGCCGAAGCGGCGTACCACGCGGGCAAGGCACCGTTGAACGCGGTCGAGGGGTTCATCCGCCAGATCATCGGTTGGCGCGAATACGTGCGCGGGTTCTACTGGCACGAGATGCCGCGGCTGGCGGAGGCCAACGCCTTGGGCGCGCACCGGCCGCTGCCGGACTTCTACTGGACCGGCGAGACCGACATGCGCTGCCTGGCCGACTGCGTCCGCTCGACCCGCGACAACGGCCACGCGCACCACATCCAGCGGTTGATGGTGCTCGGCAATTTCGCGCTGCTTGCCGGCTTCGAGCCCAGCGAGGTCGCCGACTGGTACCTGGTCGTCTACGCCGATGCCTACGAGTGGGTCGAGCTGCCCAATGTCGCAGCGATGATCCTCTACGCCGACGGCGGGCGTCTCGCGACCAAGCCCTACGCCGCGAGCGGGAACTACATCGACAAGATGTCGGACTACTGCGGCGGCTGCGTCTATTCGCCCAGGATCAAGACCGGCCCCGGCGCGTGCCCGTTCAACCCGCTCTACTGGCATTTCATGCACCGCAACCGCGGGACGCTCGAACGCAATCGTCGGATCGGGCGGGTGTACACGACCTGGGACCGGATGGGCGCGGGCAAGCAGGCCGAGTACCTCGCCACCGCGGAGAAAGTGCTCGACAGCCTGGTTCCCGCGCAGGATGGCTGGGCGCGCTATCGGGGAGAACGCGAATGCTGACCGTCCACCACCTGCGGATTTCCCAGTCGGAGCGGATCGTCTGGCTGTGCGAGGAACTGGGGCTCGACTACGCGCTGAAGCTCTACACCCGGCGCAGCGACAACAACCTCGCGCCCGACGACTACAAGGCGCTCCATCCGATGGGGATCGCCCCGGTCATCACCGACGGTGACCTGGTGCTCGGCGAAAGCGGGGCGATCTGCGACTACATCGATCGCAAGTACGGCGGGGGCCGGCTGTCCCCCGGCCCGGACCATCCGGACTTCGCCGGCCACCTGTTCTGGTTCCACTTCTCGAACGCTACCTTCATGACCAACGGCATGATGGGCCTCGTCGCCCGGCGGCTGGGGGCCGAAGCATTGCCCGATTTCGTCGCCGATCGCACCGCCAAGGCCTGGGCGCTGGCCGAGGCAAGGTTGGGGGAAGCGCCGTTCTTCGGCGGCCGCGAGCTCACCACGGCCGACATCATGATGGGCTTCAACCTCACTACTTCGCGGATGTTCGGCGGGGCGGATCTGGCCCCCTTTCCCAACGTCGCCGCTTACCTCCGGCGCATCGGCGAGCGCCCGGCGTACGTCCGCGCGATGGCCAGGTGCGAACCCGGCATGCCGCCGAAGCTCGACTGATCAGCGCCGCTCGCGGCGGAGCAGCTCGCGCTTGATCCCGGTTCCGTACGCATAGCCGCCGAGCTCGCCGCCGGTGCGCACCACCCGGTGGCACGGAATCAGCACCGCGACGCTGTTGCGCGCATTGGCGCTGCCGGCGGCGCGGACCGCGCGCGGGTTGCCGGCCGCTGCGGCGATTTCGGCATACGTGCGGGTCTCGCCGGGGGGGATTTCCCGCAGCGCCTTCCAGCAGGCTTCCTGGAAGGCGGTACCCTGCACGTCGAGCGGAATGTCCGCCCCGCCCCCCGGCGCCTCCACCGCGGCCACCACCTGGCCGAGCAGATCCGCGAACGCCTCGCCCCCCGGGGCGAGCGTCGCGCGGGGAAAACGGCGGGCGAGCTCTTCCGGCCCCTCCTCGAACGAGAGCCGGCAGACCCCCTTGTCCGTCGCCGCGACGAGCATCCGGCCGAGCGTCGTCTCGACCACCGCCCAGTGGATGGTCACCCCGCGGCCGCCATCGCGCCAGGCCGACGGGGCCATGCCCAGCTTTCCCTCGATGCCGGCGTAAAACCGGCTCGGCGCCGCATAGCCGGCATCGTAGATCGCATCGGTCACCCGCCCGCCCGCCGAAAGCGCGGCGCGTGCGCGCTCCTCGCGCAGCGCGCGGCTGTAGGCGGCGGGCGAGAGCCCGGTGGCGCGGACGAAGAGCCGCTGGAAATGGCTCGGCGAATAGCCGGTCAGCGCGGCGAGCTCGTCGAGGGTCGGGGTCGCATCGCTTCCCTTGATCTCGTCGATCGCCGCGCGCACGGCGGCCTCGTCACGCGCGACGTCGCTCGGGCGGCAGCGCCGGCAGGCCCGCAAGCCGGCCGCCTCGGCCTCGCCGGGGGAGGCATAGAAGCGCACGTTGGCGCGAAGCGGTGGGCGCGCCGGGCAGCTCGGCCGGCAGTAAATCCCGGTGGAATGGACCCCGGTGACGAACTGCCCGTCGAAGCGTCGATCCTTGGCGAGCGCGATCCGCCAGCGCTCGTCGTCGGTCAGGGTGGAAGCGGTAGGCATCGACGGGGTCCTGCTGGCAGATACGGTGGGAAAAGACCACCTAGCGGCAGCGCTGACGGCGCGCATCCCGCGGCTTGCGCTCAATCTCGCCGCGCGGCGGCGGGGTGGTGCGACGGAGCCGCGACCGCTTCCGCGGGCAAGAGCCGGACCAGCGCACCCGGTTGCGTTGTTCAAAACCCGGTGATAGGGGCGCGCCAGCCTTGCCCGGGCAGGCTCGTGCCCGCCCTTTCGGGCAGGCCGAAACCGATCTCCCTTTCGGCTCCAAGAGGACCATCGCGCGTGGATATTTCCGCCGGTATTCAGGCTAGCCTCGCAGGGCGCTACGCCTCGGCGCTGTTCGATCTCGCCAGCGAAGCCGGCACCGTCACCGCGGTCGAATCGGACCTCGACACGCTCGGCCAGGCGCTCGGCGAATCGGCCGACCTGCGCGCGCTGACGACCAACCCGCAGCTCGGGCGGAAGACGCAAGGGTCCGCGATCGAGGCGGTGGCCGGCGCGCTCGGCCTGTCCGACCTCACCCGCAAATTCCTCGGCACGCTGGCCGGTAACGGTCGGCTGTCGCAGCTCGGCGAGGTAATCCGCGCGTTCCGCACGATTGCCGCCGCGCAGCGCGGCGAAGTCACCGCCGAGGTCACCAGCGCCCACGCCCTGACCGATGCGCAGCTCGACCAGCTCAAGCAGAAGCTCACGCAACGCGAAGGGCGCACGGTGAAGCTCGCCACCCGGGTCGATCCCGACCTGCTCGGCGGGCTGGTGGTGACGATCGGCTCGCAGCGGATCGACGGTTCGATCCGCACCCGCCTCAACTCGCTCGAACAGGCCATGAAGGCCTAAGGGCGGCCACGCCCGACTACCAGAAGGTACGCGAAGTCATGGAAATCCGCGCCGCAGAAATCTCCAAGGTCATCAAGGACCAGATCGCCAACTTCGGCACCGAGGCGGAAGTCTCGGAAGTCGGCTCGGTGCTGTCGGTGGGTGACGGCATCGCCCGCATCCACGGGCTCGACAAGGTCCAGGCGGGCGAGATGGTCGAGTTCGCCAACGGCGTGCAGGGCATGGCGCTGAACCTCGAGGCCGACAACGTCGGCGTGGTGATCTTCGGCTCGGACGCCGAGATCAAGGAAGGCGACAGCGTCAAGCGTACCGGCACCATCGTCGACGTGCCGGTTGGCAAGGGGCTGCTCGGCCGCGTGGTCGACGCGCTCGGCAACCCGATCGACGGCAAGGGCCCGATCGTTTCCGAGGAGCGCCGCAGGGTCGAGGTGAAGGCTCCGGGCATCATCCCGCGGCAGTCGGTGAACGAGCCGGTGCAGACCGGGCTCAAGGCGATCGACGCGCTGGTGCCGATCGGCCGCGGGCAGCGCGAGCTGATCATCGGCGACCGCCAGACCGGCAAGAGCGCCGTCGCGATCGACACCTTCATCAACCAGAAGCAGCTTAACGCTGGCGGCGACGAGTCGAAGAAGCTCTACTGCATCTACGTCGCGGTCGGCCAGAAGCGCTCGACCGTCGCGCAGCTCGTCCGCACGCTGGAAGAGAACGGCGCGATGGAGTATTCGATCATCGTCGCCGCGACCGCTTCGGAGCCCGCGCCGCTGCAGTACCTCGCGCCCTACACCGGGTGCACGATGGGCGAATTCTTCCGCGACAACGGCATGCACGCGGTGATCGTGTACGACGACCTTTCGAAGCAGGCGGTCGCCTATCGCCAGATGTCGCTGCTGCTGCGCCGCCCGCCGGGCCGCGAAGCCTACCCGGGCGACGTGTTCTACCTGCACTCTCGTCTGCTCGAGCGCGCGGCGAAGATGAACGCGGAGAACGGCGGCGGCAGCCTCACCGCGCTGCCGATCATCGAGACGCAGGCGGGCGACGTGTCGGCCTACATCCCGACCAACGTGATCTCGATCACCGACGGGCAGATCTTCCTCGAGACCAACCTCTTCTTCCAGGGCATTCGCCCGGCGATTAACGTCGGCCTGTCGGTCAGCCGCGTCGGCGGCGCCGCGCAGACCAAGGCGATGAAGAAGGTCTCGGGCTCGATCAAGCTGGAGCTCGCGCAGTACCGCGAGATGGCCGCGTTCGCGCAGTTCGGTTCTGACCTCGACGCCTCGACCCAGAAGCTCCTGAACCGCGGCGCGCGCCTGACCGAGCTTTTAAAGCAGCCGCAGTTCTCGCCTCTGCCGTTCGAGGAGCAGACGGTATCGATCTTCGCCGGCACCAACGGCTATCTCGACGCCGTGCCGGTCGATCAGGTGACCGATTACGAGGCGCGGATGCTGAGCTTCATGCGCGCCGAGCACGCCGACGTGCTGACCGAGATCCGCGACAGCCGCGCCTTCGAGGACGCCACCCGCGACAAGGTCAAGGCTGCGCTCGACGCCTTCGCCAAGCAGTACGCCTGACGCAGAGAGTAAACCCCACCGTCGTCATCCCCGCGAAAGCGAGGATCCAGCTCCAGACGGCAGAAGATGGATCCCCGCCTACGCGGGGATGACGAAAAAAGGAATGTTCGAGAGTGGCTTCACTCAAGGAACTCAAGGGCCGGATCAACTCGGTCAAGTCGACCCAGAAGATCACCAAGGCCAAGCAGATGGTCGCGGCCGCCAAGCTGCGCAAGGCGCAGGCGGCGGCCGAAGCCGCGCGGCCCTACGCCGAGCGGCTCGGCGCGGTGATGGCGAGCCTTGCGGCCAAGGTCACCGGCGACAGCGCGCCCAAGCTGTTCGCCGGCACCGGGAAGGACCAGCGCCACCTGCTGGTCGTCGCCAACAGCGACAAGGGCCTCGCGGGCGCGTTCAACTCGAACATCGTCCGCGCCGCGCTGACTCATGCGCGCGAGCTGCGCGCCGAAGGCAAGGACGTCGATTTCTACCTCGTCGGCCGCAAGGGCCGCGCGCCCATCCGCCGCGCGCATCCCGGCAACATCGCGCAGATGTTCGACACCACCGACGTGCGTGAGCCGGGCTTTGCCGAAGCCGAGCGGATCGTCGCCGAGCTGATGGAGATGTACGAGGCCGGCCGCTTCGATGTCGCGCACCTGTTTTTCTCCAAGTTCAAGAGCGCGCTGACGCAGGAGCCGACCCGGCTGCAGATCATCCCGGTGCCGCGGTCCGAAGCTGCCGCGCCTGCGGGTGGCAGCGGCCAGGCGGCCTCCGCCGCGGTCGAGTACGAGCCCGACGAGGAGGAGATCCTCGCCGAGCTGCTGCCGCGCTATCTCAAGACCCAGGTGTTCGGCGCGCTGCTCGAGAACCAGGCCTCGGAACAAGGCGCCTCGATGACCGCGATGGACAACGCCACGCGCAACGCGGGCGAGCTGATCAACAAGCTGACCATCCAGTACAACCGCAGCCGCCAGGCCGCGATCACCACCGAACTCATCGAAATCATCGCCGGCGCGGAAGCGCTGTAACCATCAGGATCGCATGCCCGTGAAGAAGATCGCCCTCCTCGCCTCGCTCGCCCTGCTCGCCGCGTGCGACCAGTCGCCCACCGCCGCGCCCGAGCCCGCCGCGACGCCGGCGGCCGCCGTCACCCCAGCGCAACCCGCGCTGCCCTCGCCCAGCCAGGAGGTGTTCGCCTCGGTCTTTGCCGAGACCTGTCCGAAGGCCGAGAAGGTCGCCACTTCGGTGTGCAAGCGCGCCGGGATGGGTTCCGAGGACGTCCTGTGCGAATTCGGCGTCGGCGAAGACACCGCGCTGCGCCACAAGGCGACGCTGACCGCCGGCGAAGGCAAGTGGACCCTCGCCGACGCCGAGAAGGTCTGCGCCGAGCACAATTCCCACCACGTCGCTTCCTGAGCCCGCTAGGACACACATCATGGCCACCGCTCCCGTACTCAACCAGACCACCCCCAACCAGGCTTCGGGCGGCACCATCGCGCAGGTGATCGGTGCGGGCGTCGACGTCGCCTTCGAAGGCGAGCTGCCGCCGATCCTCACCGCGCTGGAAACCGACAACAACGGCATCCGGCTGGTGCTCGAGGTCGCCCAGCACCTCGGCGAGAACACCGTGCGCCCGATCGCGATGGACGCGACCGACGGGCTCACCCGCGGCCAGCCGGTGACCAACACCGGCGCGCAGATTTCGGTGCCGGTCGGCCCGCAGACGCTCGGGCGCATCCTCAACGTCGTCGGCGAGCCGATCGACGAGCGCGGCCCGGTGAATGCCGAGCAGCGAGCGCCGATCCATGCCGAAGCGCCGCTGTTCATCGACCAGTCCACCGAGGCGTCGATCCTCGTCACCGGGATCAAGGTCATCGACCTGCTCGCGCCCTATGCCAAGGGCGGCAAGATCGGCCTGTTCGGCGGCGCCGGGGTCGGCAAGACGGTTCTGATCCAGGAGCTGATCAACAACATCGCCAAGGGCCACGGCGGCGTCAGTGTGTTCGCCGGCGTCGGCGAGCGCACCCGCGAGGGCAACGACCTCTATCACGAGTTCCTCGACGCGGGCGTCATCGCCAAGGACGCCGAAGGCAACGCGACTTCGGAAGGCTCCAAGGTGGCGCTGGTGTTCGGCCAGATGAACGAGCCCCCGGGCGCTCGCGCCCGCGTCGCGCTCTCCGGCCTGACGCTGGCCGAGTACTTCCGCGACCAGGAAGGGCAGGACGTGCTGTTCTTCGTCGACAACATCTTCCGCTTCACGCAGGCGGGTTCGGAAGTGTCGGCGCTACTCGGCCGCATTCCGTCGGCGGTGGGTTACCAGCCCACTCTCTCCACCGACATGGGCAACCTGCAGGAACGGATCACCTCGCCCCCCAAGGGCTCGATCACCTCGGTGCAGGCGATCTACGTTCCGGCGGACGACTTGACCGACCCGGCGCCGGCGACCTCGTTCGCGCACCTCGACGCGACCACCACCCTGAGCCGCGCGATCTCCGAGCTCGGCATCTACCCCGCGGTGGACCCGCTCGATTCGACCAGCCGCGTGCTCGAGCCGCGGGTTGTCGGCGAGGAGCATTACCAGACCGCCCGCCGCGTTCAGGAAGTGCTGCAGAAGTACAAGAGCCTGCAGGACATCATCGCCATCCTGGGCATGGACGAGCTTAGCGAAGAGGATAAGCTGACCGTCGCCCGCGCGCGCAAGATCCAGCGCTTCCTCAGCCAACCGTTCCACGTCGCCGAGGTGTTCACCAACATCCCGGGCAAGTTCGTCCAGCTCGAGGATACCGTGCGCTCGTTCAAGGCGGTCGTCGACGGCGAGTACGATCACCTGCCCGAAGCCGCGTTCTACATGGTCGGCGGGATCGAGGAAGCGGTCGAAAAGGCCAAGCGCATGGCGGACGAGGCTTGATCAACCCTATCCCCTCCCCATCAGGGAGGGGTTCGGATGGAGCGTGTAACCCGACATCCCCCACCCCGGCCCCTCCCCTGAAGGGGAGGGGGGAAGGAAGAAGATGGCACTGCATTTTGAACTGGTGACCCCGGCCAGGCTCGTCCGCTCGGAAGAGGTGCACATGGTGGTCGTCCCCGGCACCGAGGGCGATTTCGGCGTGCTCGCCGGGCACGCCCCGCTGATGAGCACGATCCGCGACGGCGCGCTGCAGGTGTACCGCACCGAAGGCGCCGCGCCGGAGAGCATCGAGGTGCGCGGTGGCTTCGCCGAAGTCGGCGAGAACGGGCTCACCGTGCTTGCCGAGCGCATCGAAGGCTGAGCCGGACCGCGCTTTGCCACCGGACGCTTCGATCGAGCGCTGGCTGCGCTACGCGTTCTTCGCCGCGGCGGCGTTCGCATTCGTGATGGCGACGCTCCCCAGCCCGCCGCGCATTCCGACCGAACCCGACGACAAGATCCTCCATGTGCTGGCGTTCTTCACGCTCGGCGCGATGGCCGCGGCCGGCTGGCGTTCGCGCCCGCTCGCGCCGATCTTCGCCGGCCTGGCGCTGTTCGGCGGCGCGATCGAGGTCGTCCAGACGATTCCTGTGCTGCATCGCGACGCGGAGTGGCTCGACTGGCTGGTCGACATGGCCGCCGCGCTCGCCGGCCTTGGCGTTTCTCGCCTGCTGCTGCCTCGCCGCTGAACGGCCCGGCGCGGGCCCTGCACGGGTCGCATGGCGAACCGGGCGTCAACCATTGCCGACAAGCCGGAATTAACCGTTGCCGGTCACTTCTTGCGCTCGACGGGGGCGGCAAGGAGTTAACGTGGCATGGCCTACCCTTACGACAGCACGGTGTCCGAAGCGATCAAGCGCGCCGGGCTGCCCAAGTCGCACAAAGTCCACTGGTCGGAACAGCGCAAGGCAGATGTCGTGCGCGCCGTGCGCGCCAAGCTGATCACTTTCGACGAAGCGCGCTGGCGCTATCTCCTCAGCCGCAGCGAATTCGAAAGCTGGGAGGAGAAGTTCGACGCGCAGGAAGCGAAGGAGCTCGCCTAGCGCGGCCCGCGCGTGGGCGCGTGGAAATCGGGTGGCTTGTCGGCGACCCAAGCAACGAACCGGGCCAGCGCACCGTTCGCCAGCAGCGCCGCCCGGTCCTCGCCTGCCCGAGCCAGTTCGGCATTGGTGAAGTTCGCGTGGATCGCGCGGTGGCAGATCGGATGCACCGCCACGGTCAAACGCCCGCGCTTAGCCTTGGGCACGGTATGATGCCGCTGGACCCGGCGGCCGAGCGGGCGGCCGCAAAGCCAGCACGGCCCCTCCATCGTCATAGCGAGCGACCGGAGGTCGCGCGGCAGTCCATTACGCGACGGAACGGGACAGACCAGCCGTCAACGCGAGCCGCCATGTTCGCGGTGCAGATCCCCTCGTGACGGCGCTTCTCGCGGAAACGAAGGGGTGGATCACTTCTTCTCCGCCGCCTTCTTTTTCTTCATCGCGTCGTGGAAGCGATCGGCCCAGCCCGGTTTCACCAGTTGCTCGGCCCGGACCATCCGCAGCTCGCCCGCGTCGACATCGCGACTGACCGCGCTGCCCGCGGCGACGATCGCGTCGGCGCCGATCCGCACGGGCGCCACCAGCGCGCTATTCGAGCCGATGAAGGCGCGCTCGCCGATCACCGTCTTGTGTTTGAAATAGCCGTCGTAATTGCAGGTGATCGTGCCCGCGCCGATGTTCGCGCCCGCGCCGATCTCCGCGTCGCCGAGGTAGGCGAGGTGGTTGGCTTTGGCGCCTTCGCCCAGCACCGCCTTCTTCATCTCGACGAAGTTGCCGATGCGCGAGCCCGCCTTCATCACCGCTCCCGGGCGCAGCCGGGCAAACGGCCCGACTTCGCACCCCTCGCCGACGCTCGCGCCCTCGAGGTGGCAGAACGCGCGGATCGTCGCGCCGTCGGCCACCGATACCCCGGGGCCGAACACCACGTTGGGCTCGATCGTCACGTCGCGGCCGAGCGCGGTGTCCCATGAGAAGAACACCGTCTCGGGCGCGCGGAGCGAAGCCCCGTTCGCCATCGCTTCCTCGCGCTTGAACGCCTGCCACTGCGCCTCGGCCTCGGCGAGCTCGGCGCGCGAATTGATGCCGGCGACCTCGGCGGGATCAGTCTCGACCACCACGACCCGCGCCCCCTCCCCGATCGCGTTCGTGGCGACATCGGGAAGGTAATATTCGCCGGCGGCGTTATCGTTGCCCACCGCGTCGAGCAGACGCCACATGTCGCGGCTATGCGCGACGATGACGCCGGCGTTGCACAGATCGACCGCGCGCTCGGCTTCGCTCGCGTCCTTGTGTTCGACCATCTTGCGCACGCAGCCGTCTGCATCGGCGATGATCCGGCCGTACGCCAGCGTGTCGGCGGGTCGGAAGCCGAGCACCGCGACCCGGGCCCCGGCCTCGAGCGCGGCGGTCATCCGCGCGACCGTATCTCCTTTCAGCATCGGGCAATCGCCGAAGCACACCAGCACATGACCGTCGAAGCCGGCGAGGGCACCCTTCGCCATCAGCGCGGCGTGCGCGGTGCCGAGCGGCGGCTCCTGCCGCGCGAGGTCCACCCCGCGCCCGCTCAGCGCCTTTTCGAGCTGTTCGAACCGGTCCCCCGCGACCACCACGGTCCGCGCCGGGCGCAGGCTCGCAAAGCTGTCCAGCAGATGATCGAGCATCGGCCGCCCGCCGATCGGGTGGAGCACCTTGTGAAGGTCGCTTTTCATGCGGGTGCCTTTGCCCGCGGCGAGGATGACAGCGGCTAGTTCGGTCATGGCGCCGGCCATGCCACCGATTGCTTGCGGTGGGAAGAATCCGCGCTAACGCCCCGGCCGATGGCTGAATTCCCCTTCGACATCGTCGGCTTCGACCTCGACGGCACGCTGCTCGAAACGCACCGCGACCTCGGGGCGGCGGTGAACCACGCGCTCGCGGTCGGCGGGTTCGATCCGGTGCCGGTCGAAGGGATCGAGCACCTGATCGGCGGCGGCGCGAAGATGATGCTGAAGCGGGTCGTCGACAGCCGCGGCGGCCTCTCCGACGATGAGTTCCGCACGCTCTACAAGGCCTTGCTAGCGCACTACGCGGAAAACAACTGCGTCCACACCCGGCCCTATCCGGGCGCTGTCGAGGCGCTCGAAGCGCTGGCGGCGCGCGGGGTTGCCCTCGCGCTGGTGACCAACAAGTTCGAAAGCTTCGCCCGCGCGATTCTCGACAAGCTCGATCTTGCGCGCCATTTCGCCGTGATCCTCGGCGGCGACACGCTCGGCAAGGGGCGCTCGAAGCCCGCGCCCGATCCGCTGATCGAGGCACGCGCGCGGCTCGGCGGCGGCCGCTTCGTCTATGTCGGCGACAGCAGCTACGACGTGCGTTCTGCCCGCGCAGCAGGGGTGCCGGTCGTCGTCGCCGGCTACGGCTACTGCGATCGGCCCCCGGAGGAGCTCGGCGGCGACGCGGTGATCATGGGCTTTGATGAGCTGTTGCCCGCTCTCGAGGCCCTCTAGCACGCGAGCGGTTGCATGGCGCGGCGGTTGGTGCCAACGCCGCGCGACAGTTTACGGGCGCGTAAAGCGCGCGGCCCTCAGCCAGGAGCATCTGCCATGACCATTTCGTTCAAGGACAAGGTCGCCATCGTCACCGGCGCCGGCGGCGGGCTGGGCCGCGAATACGCGCTCGAACTGGCGCGGCGCGGGGCGAAAGTGGTGGTCAACGACCTCGGCGGCGCGCGCGACGGCACCGGCCATTCGGACATGGCGCTGCAGGTGGTCGAGGAAATCGAGCGCGCCGGCGGTGAGGCGATTTCGAACGGCGCCTCGGTCACCGAGTTCGAGCAGATGGAGAAGATGGTCGCCGACGCCCGGCAGAAGTGGGGCGGCGTGCATATCCTCATCAACAACGCCGGTGTGCTGCGCGACAAGACCTTCGCCAAGATGGAGCCGGCGGATTTCGAGTTCGTCGTCAAGGTCCACCTCACCGGCTCGGCGTTCGCCGCCAAGGCGGTGTGGGAGACGATGCGCGAACAGGCCTATGGCCGCATCCTGATGACCGCCTCTTCCACCGGGCTGTTCGGCAACTTCGGGCAGGCCAACTACGGCGCGGCCAAGCTCGGCCTCGCCGGGCTCACCAAGACGCTCCAGCTCGAAGGCGCCAAGTCCGGGATCAAGGTCAACACGCTGTCGCCGGTCGCCGGCACCCGGATGACCGAGGACCTGTTCCCCGATCAGGCGTTCAAGCTGTTCGCGCCCGAGAACGTGGTGCCCGCCGCGCTGTTCCTCGTCAGCGAGGACGCGCCGACCAACGCCATCGTCGGCGCCGGCGGTGGCGGCTATCACTCGGCCTGGGTGATGATGAACGACGCGGTCTGGCTGCCCGAGGGCGAGCGCACCGTCGAAGGCTTCGCCGCGCACTGGGATCAGATCAGCGCGCAGACCAACCTGCGCGCGCCGGCCTCGGGCAGCGAGCAATCGGGCGCGATCCTTGCCGCGATGCAGAAGGTGATGGGCGACGCCGCGCCGAGCTCGACGCGGGGCTAGTCCCCCACCGCCTTCACCAGTCGCCGCTCGACCGGCGCGAGAACCCCGGCAAGCTCGTGGCCGCGCTTGAGGATCTGGCCGTGCTCGCCGAACAGGGTCCACATGCCCTGTCGGCCGCGCAGCGCCGGGCGCTTCTCGATCCGCGCCTGGGGCCGTTCGGCGGTGCGGCGGAAGGCGGCGAACACCGCCGCGTCGCGAGTGAAGTCCATCGCATAGTCGCGCCATTCGCCGGCCGCGACCATCCTCCCGTAGAGGTCGAGGATACGCCCGAGCTCCTGCCGCTCGAAACCGACCTGGTTAGGCTTGCGACCGGGAAACGGAACGACCGAGCCGCCCGGGGCGACGCTCATCCGCGGTTCGCCCCCGACCGCCGCCGTGCGGGAGCGCGATCGGGTAGCGCCGCGCGCAGCTCGGCGATCTCGGCGCGCAGCGCGGCGAGTTCGCTCTCCAGCTTCTCGACGCAGTCGCGGCTCGGCGCGCAGGGTTCGTCGCACGGCGTGCCGTAAGGGATGAAATCCTTGATCCATTCCTCGGCCGGGACCAGCGTCGAACGCGCCTTGAGCCCGATCATCGTCGCGCCCTCGGGCACGTCGTCGGTCACCACCGCGTTCGCGCCGATCCGCGCGCGGGCGCCGACGGTGATCGGGCCGATCACTTGCGCGCCGGAGCCGATGATCACGTTGTCGCCGATCGTCGGATGACGCTTGCCGCCGATCCCGTTGGCCGGATTGGTGCCACCGAGCGTGACGCACTGGTAGATCGAGACGTTGTCGCCGATCTTCACGGTCTCGCCGATCACCGTGAAGCCGTGGTCGATGAAGAAGTTGCGGCCGATCTCCGCCCCGGGGTGGATGTCGATCGCGGTGAGGAAGCGGCTGAAATGATTGACCAGCCGCGCGAGGAAAAAGAGCTTCGCCTCGTACAGCCAGTGGGCGACGCGGTGGAACCCCAGCGCGAGGACCCCGGGATAGGTGAGGATTTCCCAGCGCGAGTGCGGGGCCGGGTCGCGCGCGCGCACCGTGTCGAGATAGCGGGTCAGGCGGTCGAACATCGTTCCGGGAATCTCCCACCGATCGGGCATCAAAGCAAGCGCGGCTGCTCCGCCCCCTGCAACGCTTCGAGGGCGTCGCGGGCGATCCCCAGCGTCGGCGCCGCCTTGCGCTCGAGCGTCAGGCGGTCGATCGCCGCGACCACCGCCTCGGCCGCCGCAAAGCTGCGCTCGAGCCGGGGCCCGAGGTAGGTAAGCACGCCCTCCCCCAGCGCAAGGCCGAGCGCTTCGGCATGCGCTTCGATCAGCGCTTCTAGCATCGCGTCGTCGGGCACGCCGATCGTCAGGTGCAGCGCCGCGCCGAGGCGGCTGCGCAGGTCGGGCAGGCTGATGTTCCACGGATCGCGGGCGGTGACCAGAAGCAGCCGGGCGTCGCTCTCCTGCGCCCGGTTCCAGCGGTGGAACAGCTCGGTTTCGCCCTCGAGGTGGGCGTCGTCGACCGCCTCCACCCCCTGCCCCTCGGCCCAGCGCGCGAGCAGCGACTTGCCATTAGTAAGCGTATGTGCATCGCTCATTTGCTGAAAAACAGCAAAGCGCACATCGTCTGGTGTAGTAGCTAAAAGGGTTGCCAGTTCAGGCTCATAGCCCGTCAGCGAAAG
>JBGSBH010000011.1:0-19889 GCA_041730635.1 Cypionkella sp. | reverse complement strand
CCCGCGGCGGCCGACGACCACCCCGAGCACCCCGAGCGCGAGCAGCGCGAGGCTCGACGGCTCGCTCACCGCGGTGCCGGCGGCGCGCGCCGGAGAGGCTGCCGCAAGCAGCATGAGAGCGATCGGGAAGCGCATCGGTCGGACAGCAAAGAACCGGCCGCATGACGCTGGCAACGGCGGATTTTCGCGCGTCCCGCGGCGGGACGATCAGGCCCTCGCAGGTAACCCCGCAGCGCGCAGCGCGGCGTGCGCCTCGGCCACGGTGTGGGTCCCGAAATGGAAGATCGAGGCCGCGAGCACCGCGCTCGCGTGGCCCTTGGTCACCCCTTCGACGAGATGCTCGAGCGTCCCCACCCCGCCGCTGGCGACCACCGGCACCGGCACCGCGTCGGCGATCTCGCGGGTCAGCGCGAGGTCGTAGCCGGCGAGCGTGCCGTCGCCGTCCATCGAGGTGACCAAGAGCTCGCCAGCGCCCAGCTCGGCCAGCCGCACCGCGTGCTCGACCGCGTCGATCCGCGTCGGCTTGCGCCCGCCGTGAGTGTAAATCTGCCAGCCCGCCCCGCTGCGCCGCGCATCGACGCTGGCGACCACGCACTGGCTGCCGAACTTGGCGGCGATCTCGCCGACCAGCTCGGGCCGGGCGACCGCCGCGCTGTTGACCGCGACTTTGTCTGCCCCGGCGAGCAGCAGCGCGCGCGCGTCCTCGACCGAGCGCACCCCGCCGCCGACGGTGAGCGGCATGAAGCACACCTCGGCCGTCCGGCGGACCACCTCGAGCAACGTGCCCCGCCCTTCGTGGCTGGCCGAAATGTCGAGGAAGCACAGCTCATCGGCGCCCGCCGCGTCGTAGGCCCTTGCCTGCTCGACCGGATCGCCGGCATCCTTGAGGTCGACGAAGTTGACCCCCTTCACCACCCGCCCGTCGGCGACGTCGAGGCAGGGGATCACTCGAATGCGGACGGTCATGGCGCGGCGCTCTCGGCTGGCGTGCGGAGCACGGCAGTCCATCGTGAGCCTGCCGACGGGCCCGAACCAGCCCTTCGAGACGCTCGGACTGCGTCCTCGCTCCTCAGGGCGAACGGCCCTACCGGAATAATGCCGTTCGTCCTGAGGAGGTGAAGCCGAAGGCTGAACCGTCTCGAAGGACCGGTTCGAGCGCGGCCGTGAACCGCCATCACGCGCGCCCCGCCATCGCGATCGCCGCCGCCAGATCGAGCCGACCGTCGTACAGCGCGCGGCCGGTGATCACCCCCTCGATCCCGTCGCTCGCGTGCATCGACAGCACGTAGATGTCGTCGATGCCCTTGACCCCGCCGCTGGCGATGACCGGCAAGTCCACCGCCCGCGCGAGGTCGACCGTCGCCTCGATGTTGACGCCCTTGAGCAGCCCGTCGCGGCCGATGTCGGTGAAGAGCAGCGCGGCGACCCCGGCGTCCTCGAACCGGCGGGCGAGATCGACCGCGGGCATGTCGCTGACCTCGGCCCAGCCCTGGCAAGCGACCATCCCGTCCCTCGCATCGACCGCGACGACGATCCCGCCGGGGAACGCCGCCGCCATGTCGCGCACCAGCTCGGGGTCCTTGAGCGCGGCGGTGCCGAGCACCACCCGCGCGACGCCGAGCTCGAACCAGCCGACGATCGCCTCGGCGCTGCGGATCCCGCCGCCGAGCTGGACGTGCCCCGGGAACGCGGAAACGATCGCCTCGATCGCGGCGCGGTTGCGCAACTCACCGGCGAACGAGCCGTCGAGATCGACCACATGGAGGTGCTGCGCGCCTGCCTCGGCGAAGGCCAGCGCCTGGGCCGCCGGGGCGTCGCCGTAGACGGTGGCGCGCGCCATGTCGCCCTCGGCGAGGCGGACGACCTGGCTGCCC
The DNA here is from genome assembly GCA_041730635.1 of Cypionkella sp. Taxonomy (GTDB): domain Bacteria; phylum Pseudomonadota; class Alphaproteobacteria; order Sphingomonadales; family Sphingomonadaceae; genus Tsuneonella. The sequence continues at coordinate 18,015 of JBGSBH010000011.1, read as the reverse complement.
TTGAGGTCGATCGCGGGGAAGACGATCACGGCTGCCACTCCAGGAACCGGGCGAGCAGGCCGAGCCCGTAGGCCTGGCTCTTCTCCGGGTGGAACTGCACGCCGAGGATGTTGTCGCGCGCCACAGCGGCGACGAGGCCGCCGCCGTGATCGGTCATCGCGGCGATCTCACGCCCCTCGTCGGGCACGAAGTGGTACGAATGGAGGAAGTAGGCCTCCCCCCGCTCGATCAGTTGGGCGCCGTCGGCGTGCGGCATCGGCGAGACGTCGTTCCAGCCCATGTGCGGCACCTTGATCGCCGGGTCGGCGGGCGCGATCGCGCTCACCTCGCCGGCGATCCAGCCGAGGCCGGGGGTAGTGCCGTGCTCGCGCCCGCGCGTCGCGAGCAGTTGCATCCCCACGCACACCCCGAGGAACGGGACGCCGGCGTGGAGCACCCGGTCCTCGAGCGCCTCGACGAGGCCGGGGATCGCCTTGAGCCCGCTGGCGCAGGCGCGGAACGAGCCGACCCCGGGCAGCACGATGCGCCGCGCGCCGCGCACGATCCGGGGATCGGCGGTCACGTGGACGTGGCTCGCCCCCGCCGCCTTCAGCGCGTTGTGGACCGAATGGAGATTGCCGGCGCCGTAATCGACGAGCGCGATCGCTTCAGCCATAGGGGGCCTCAGCCACCGAGCTGGCCCTTGGTGCTCGGCACCGCGCCGCGCTTGCGCGGATCGCGCTCGACCGCTTGCCGCATCGCCCGGGCGAAGCCCTTGTAGATCGCCTCGCAGATGTGATGGTTGTTGTGACCGTAGATGAGCTCGACGTGGAGCGTGATCCCGCACGCCTGCGCGACCGAATGGAACCAGTGCTCGATGAGCTCGGTGTCCCATTCGCCGAGCTTCTCCTGGCTGAAGCCGGCGCGCCAGACGAGGTAGGGGCGGCCCGAGATGTCGAGCGCCACCCGCGCGAGCGTCTCGTCCATCGGCGAATAGGCTTGGCCGTAGCGGCCGATCCCGCCCTTGTCGCCGAGCGCCTGGGCGAGCGCCTGGCCCAAGGCGATCGCGCTGTCTTCGGTGGTGTGGTGCTGATCGACATGGAGGTCGCCCTCGACCGTCAGTTTGACGTCGATCAGCGAGTGCCGGCTGAACTGTTCGACCATGTGGTCGAGAAAGCCGATCCCGGTCGACACCGCGTAGGCGCCGGTGCCGTCGAGATCGACCTCGACCGCGATCCGCGTTTCGCTGGTGTTCCGTTCGATCCGTCCGCTGCGCATGGGCGGGGCTATAGCCCGCGCGCGAAGGTGCGCAAGCGCCCCCTCCCGCATGCGGGAGGGGAGTTTCGCGCTTGACCGGGCCGCGCCGCGCCGCCACCTGTGCCGGCGATGAGCGACGATGCGCCCGACAGCCGGATCCCCTACGACGAGATCGTGCAGGAGGCGCGGCGCGCGGTGGTCGGCCGCGTGCTCGGCGAGGTCGAGGCGGCCGGCGGGCAACTGCCCGGCAACCACCACTTCTACATCACCTTCAAGACCCGTGCCCCCGGGGTCGGCATGCCGCCGCACTTGCGCGAGCGGTTCGCCGACGAGATGACGATCGTCCTGCAGAACAAGTTCTGGGACCTGAAGGTCGGCGACGACGGGTTCACCGTCAGCCTGACCTTCAACCAGGTACCGGCCAAGCTCGACATCCCGTTCGGCGCGATCACCGCGTTCGTCGATCCGGCGGTCGATTTCGGGCTGCAGTTCCAGTCGACCGTCGCCGACAAGGCGCCCGAAGCGCACGACGCCGCGCAGAACGACGGGCCGGAACGCGGGCCCGAAGCGGCGGGCGGCGACAGCGAAGACGGCTCCAACGTCGTCACGGTCGACTTCGGGCGCAAGAAGTAACCGTCCGGACGGGGAGGAGGCATGGCGCGCAAGCCCCGCACAGCGAGCACGGCGCCGCGCGAGGCTGCCGGTGGGCTGACCGACGCCGCCGGCAAGGCGGTCGCCGCCGCCGCGGGCAAGCGCAACGACGTCTTCGGGCCGAGCACCAACCCCGCCACCAACCTGATCATCCAGGACATCGTCATGCGCGCCGGCGGCCGGCTGATCCGGCACTCGCTGGAGAAAGGCACGCTGCGCGGGCGCTACGGCGGCGCCGGGGCCAAGGCGATCGTCGAGAACCGCAGTCTGGCGAGCACGCTGGTGACCGGCCTGCTCGCGCGGTACGCCACCCGCTCGCTGCCCGGCGCGATCCTGGTCGGCACCGGGCTCGTCGCCAAGACGCTGTACGACCGCGGCCGCAGCCGGCGCGCGGCGCGGCGCGCGGGCGACGCGGCGCTCGCGAAGATGGCCGAGGAATGATCGCCGCCCGGGGTTGATTTGTTAAGCCGTCCCGGCGCAGGAGCGCGCATGGCCGGCGAGGCGCCCTCCCCCGCGAACACCTTGAGACGGCGCGGGCTGATGTTCGTGCTGTCGTCCCCCTCGGGCGCGGGCAAGACCACGATCAGCCGGATGCTGCTCGGCGCCGATCCGTCGATCAGGCTGTCGGTCAGCGTCACCACCCGCCCCCCGCGCTCGGGCGAGGTCGACGGTGTCCACTATCATTTCGTCGACGAGCCCGCGTTCGAGCGGATGGTCGCGGCCGACGAGTTCTACGAATGGGCGCACGTTTTCGGCCACCGCTACGGCACTCCCAAGGGGCACATCCGCGCCGGGCTGAAGGACGGGCAGGACTACCTGTTCGACATCGACTGGCAGGGCACCCAGCAGCTGATCCAGAAGGACAAGCAGGACGTCGTCGCGGTGTTCATCCTGCCGCCGAGCATCGACGAGCTGCGCCGCCGGCTCGAGACCCGCGCGCAGGACAGCGCGGCGGTGATCGACGCGCGGATGGACCGCGCCCGGGCCGAGATCAGCCACTGGGACGCGTACGACTACGTGGTGATCAACGACGATGTGGACGCGTGCTTCGGCAAGATCCGCGAGATCCTCCACGCCGAGCGGATGAAGCGGCGGCGGCAGACCGGCCTCATCGATTTCGTCCGCGGGATGATGGCCTGAGGCGGCGCCCCATCGGGTGCTTTTCTTTCGCCGGCAGCGCGTTAGGGTGCGCCGCATCATCCCCGGGAGACCTGCGTTGAAGACTGCCGCCTTGTTAGCCGTTGCCTCCTCCGCCGCGCTTGCGGCAGCATCGCCCGCGATGGGACAGACCGCCGCCCCCGCCGCGCCCGCCGCGCCCACCTCCACGCCGGCCCCGGCCGACGACCCGTTCGTCTGGCTCGAGGAGACCCGCAGCGAGCCCGCGCTCGCCTGGGTCCGCGCGCAGAACGAGCGGGTCGACCAGACGCTGGTGCGCGATCCGCGCTACGCCCAGCTCCAGCGCGAGGCGCTGACCATCCTCGATGCCAAGGACCGCATTCCCGGGGTCTCGTTCACCCCTTACGGCCTGGTCAACTTCTGGCAGGACGCCGCCAACCCGCGCGGGCTGCTGCGGGTGACCACGCTCGACAGCTACCGCACCGACAGCCCCCAGTGGCAGACGATCCTCGACATCGACGCGCTCGCCAAGGCCGAGGACCGCGAATGGGTGTACAAGGGGATGACCTGCCTGCCGCCGGCGGAGACCCGCTGTCTCGTCGCGCTGAGCGACGGCGGCAAGGACGCGACCGAGCTGCGCGAATTCGACATCGCCACCCGCCGCTTCGTCGAGGGCGGCTTCAAGCTGCCCGAAAGCCAGGGCAGCGCGCAGTGGGTGGACGAAAACACGCTGCTGGTCAGCCGCGATTTCGGCGGCGGCACGGTCACCGAGAGCCTCTATCCGTTCACCACCCGCGAATGGAAGCGCGGCACCCGGCTCGAGGACGCGCCCGAGATCTACCGCGGCGATGCGAAGGACGTTTCCGCCGGCGCCGGCGTGCTGCGCGACGCGGCGGGCACCGTCCACGGCCGGGTCGCCAACCGCGGCGTCTCGTTCTTCGAGAGCGAGAAGTACGTCTGGCACAACGGCGAATGGCTCAAGCTCGACATGCCGCTGAAGGCGAGCTTCGGCGGCATCGTCGACGGGCGGGTCCTGTTCTCGACCGATGTCGACTGGAAGATCGGCAACGAGACCTTCCCGGCGGACTCGATCCTCTCGGCCGACCTTGCCGAGTTCAAGGCCGACCCCAACGGCGCGAAGAAGACGCTGGTGTGGAAGCCCGGCCCCAGGCAGACCGCGCAAGGCAGCGCGATCACCAGGGACGCGCTCTACGTCAGCCTGCTCGACAACGTGCGCGGGCGGGTGCTGCGGTTCGATTTCGCCGGCGGCAAGTGGAACTCGCGGCCCATCGCCGAGCTGCCGCAGAACGCCACCGTCGGCATCGCCGCCGCGGCGGACAACACCGGCGAGGTGATGTTCTCCTCGACCGATTTCCTCACCCCCTCGCAGCTCTGGTATTCGGACGGGACCGGCGCGCCCACCGTGCTCAAGACCAGTCCCGAGCGATTCAACGCGCAAGGGCTGGCGATCACGCAGTTCGAGGCGACCAGCAAGGACGGGACCAAGATCCCCTACTTCGTCGTCGCCCGGAAGGACGTGCAGCTCGACGGGAACACGCCGACGCTGCTCTACGGCTACGGCGGCTTCCAGAGCTCGAGCCTGCCCGGCTACTCGGGCACGCTCGGCAAGCTGTGGCTCGAGAAGGGCGGCGCCTACATCCTCGGCAACATGCGCGGCGGCGGCGAGTTCGGGCCGCAGTGGCACCAGACCGCGATGCGCGAGAACAAGCAGCGCACCTGGGACGATTTCATCGCCATCGCCGAAGACGCGGTGAAGCGCCGCCTCACTTCCCCGAGGCGGCTCGGCATCCAGGGGGGCAGCCAGGGCGGCCTCCTCGTCGGCACCGCGTTCACCCAGCGGCCCGAGCTGTTCAACGCGGCGATCGTGCAGATCCCGCTGTTCGACATGCTGCGGCTGCACCTGATCGGCCGCGGCGCTTCGTGGATCGGCGAATACGGCGACCCGCGCATCCCTGAGCAGCGCAAGTGGATCGAAGCCTACTCGCCGTACCAGAAGCTGGTGAAGGGGGTGAACTTCCCGATGCCGTTCTTCTGGGCCAGCACCGCCGACGACCGCACGCACCCGAGCCACGCCCGCAAGGCCGCCGCGCGGATGAGCGCGAACGGCCAGCCCTACTACTACTACGAGGACATGACCGGCGGCCATTCGGGCGGCGTCGACAACGCCCAGCGCGCCAAGCTCCAAGCGCTGCAGTACGTCTACCTGATGCAGCGCCTGATGGACCCGCCCGGCAGTACCGCAGCGACGGCGGAGTAAGCGAGTGGCCACATCCGCGTGGACCGCGGCCTGGCTCCCGCTGCTGCTGCAGGGTCAGCCGGCCGCGGCGCCGTATCCCCCTCCGCCGATCGTCACCGTGCCGCTCGAGCAGCGCCTTGTCGTATGGAGGCCCGGCGAAGTGCGCTGCGACGGGGCCGCGGTGGCGGTGTCCGCGCTCCGGCGTCCCGCGCCCGAGTTGCGTCACCTCGTTCCTTCGGCGCCGCTCGATGCGACCTTCGCCTTCGCGATCGACGCGCACGGCCGCCCGCATTCGATCGCCCGCTCGGGACCGCCGGGGTTTGCTATCGGAGCGGACCTCGCCCCTTCGCTCGCGGCCAGCCGCTTTCCGGCGGGCGCGGCGCACGTGCGGTGCGCGGTAACTTATTCTGCGACGGGCACGTCGATCGCCGCAGCCGACATTGCCGATCTCGTCGAATACTCGATCCGGCAGGCGACGGGGCGGTTGCCGCGCGAGGCGTGGGATCGCATCGCGGGAAGCGGTAACTGCTTCAGCCCTTCGCGCCCGCAAGCACTCGTTCGGGTGTCGCCCGATCACCGCGCGGTACCGGGTACGCCGGGGCATATCGAGTGGAGCGCGCTCGCCTTCGATATCGCCACGGCGGGGGCGCCGACCGGTATTCGGGTCGCCCATGGCACCGGCAATCCGGCTGTGGAGCGCGCGGCGGTCGAGGCGCTCAGCCAGTGGCGCTTCGCCGAAGGCGAGCGGCGCGGTTGCCTGATGCCGTTCGCACGCAGTGCCCAGAACCTGCCGGCTCCGTATCAGCCGACCCCTTCGTCAAACCAGCAGGCCGCCGCCTGCGGGTCTGACGACCGCTGGCTGACCCCGCCCCGGCCCACCTATCCCGAAGCCTACCGCCGGCGCGGGATCGAGGGCTGGGCCCGCGTCACCTACGATGTCGCGCCGTGGGGCCAGATCGGCAATGTCGCGGTCGTCGAAGCCCAGCCCAGCGACGACTTCGGCCGCCAGGCACTATCCATCCTGCGCCTCGCCCGGACGAAGCCATCCGACCAAGGGGCGACCGGCTGCACCGAACTCGTCCGGTTCGTGATGGAGGCCGAGGGAAAGGAAACTGCCGAACCCGGGGAACGCGAGGCGCCCTAGACGGAAGCCACGCTTACAGCCCCCCCGCAGGGTCCGCGAAGTGGGTCGGCAGGAGCGCGTTGACGATACCGCCGTCGACGGTCAGCGTCTCGCCGATCGTGTAGTCGCCGGCGCGGCTCGCGAGGTATACCGCGCTGCCGCCCATGTCGTACTTGTCGCCGACGCGCTTGTTGGGGATGCCCTTGGCCGACTGCTCCTCGTTGTCGCGGGCGACCTTGTTCATGCTCGAGGGGAACGCGCCCGGCGCGATCGCGGTGACGTAGACGTGGTCCTTGACCAAGCGCGCGGCCATCCGCCGGGTAAGCTGGATAAGCGCCGCCTTGCTCGCCTGGTAGCTGTAGGTTTCCCACGGGTTGATCCTGAGGCCATCGACGCTGGCGATGTTGATGACCTTGCCGGGGCGCGCCTGGCTGGCGCCGGCGGTGAGCAGCGCGTGCAGCTTCTGGGTGAGGAAGAACGGTGACTTGACGTTGAGGTCCATCACCTTGTCCCACCCGGCCTCGGGGAAATCGAGGTAGTCCGCCCCCCACGCCGCGCCGGCGTTGTTGACGAGGATGTGGAGCTCGCGCTCGCGGCTGGCGATCTCGGCGACCAGCGCCTCGATCCCGGCGAGCGTCGAGATGTCGCCCTGGATGCCGATCACCTTCTCGCCGAGCTCGGCGCAAGTCTCCTCGATCTCGTGGATCTTGCGCGCCGAGATGTAGACCCGCTCGATCCCCGCGGCGAGGAAGCCCTCGACCATCATCATGCCGATCCCGCGGCTGCCGCCGGTCACCAGCGCCACGCGGCCTTTCAGGCTGAACATGTCTTCGAGGGTCATTCTCACCATCCCTTCGTCATTGCGAGCGGAGCGAAGAAATCCATCTCCCGCTCTGTGTTCTGGCGGCAAGGCCGCAGATGGATTGCCGCGTCACCTTCGGCGCCTCGCAATGACGAGGTCGGAAGGTTGTCAATATCCGCTCAGCCGCGCCACCCGGTCGGCGTGGTAATAGACGTCGCCCATGAACTCGGCGAGCGCGCGGTCGCGCTTCATGTAGAGGCCGATGTCGTATTCGTCGGTCATGCCGATGCCGCCGTGCATCTGCACGCCTTCCTTGACCGCGAGGCCCGCCGCCTTGCCCACCTTGGCCTTGGCGACCGAAGCCATCAGGCTCGCCTGCTCGCTGCCCGCATCGAGCAGCTGCTGCGCCTTGATCGTCACCGCGCGGGCGATCTCGACTTCGGAATAGAGGTGCGCGGCGCGGTGCTGGAGCGCCTGGAACTCGCCGATCAGCCGGCCGAACTGCTTGCGCTGCTTGAGGTAGTCGACGGTCATGTCCATCGCCCCGCGGGCGACGCCGATACCCTCGGCCGCTGCGCCGACGCGCCCGGCGTCGAGCACCTTGTTCAGCACCTCGCGCCCGCCGTCGACCTCGCCGATCACCGCGTCGCCGTCGAGCTCAACGCCGTCCAATGTCAGGTGGCTCGCCATCGAGCTGTCGACCAGCCGCACCGAATTGTGGCCGACGCCCGCGGCGTCCTTCGGCACCGCGAACAGGGTTACCCCCTCATCGTCCTCGTCCGACCCGGCGGTGCGGGCGGCGACGACGATCATGTCGGCGCTGGCGCCGTGGACCACGAAGTCCTTCTTGCCGGTCAGGCGGAACCCGTTGCCCGATCTCTCCGCGCGGGTGGCGATGCGCTCGGGCCGGTGCTTGGGTCCCTCGTCGATCGCGACCGCGAAGACGCTGTCGCCGGCGACGAGGCCGGGAAGCCAGCGGCCCTTCCCCTCCACGCTCGCGTGCGCCAGCGCGCTCGCCGCCATCACCGAGCTGGTGAGGAACGGCGAGGGGGTGAGGTTGCGGCCGATCTCCTCGAGCACGATGCCCGCCTCGACGTGGCCCATGCCGAGGCCCCCGTCGGCCTCGGGAACCATAAGGCCGGTGAAGCCCATCTCGGCCATCTGCTTCCACAGGCCGTGGCCGAACCCGTCCTGGCACTCGCGGTCACGCCAGTGCCTGAGCTGCTTCGCGATCGCCCCTTCCTCGCCCATGAACTGGGCGGCGGTCTCGGCGAGCATCGCCTGGTCTTCGGTGTGGTACAGCGGCATGCCGGCTTTCCTCTCGAACTCGTCACCCCGGACTTGATCCGGGGTCCCGCTTTTTGTCGGCCGCCGCGGGAAGAAGCGGGGCCCCGGGTCAAGCCCGGGGCGACGTTGATTTTTTCTCGGAGCTTACGCCCCCGGCAGCTCGAGGATGCGCTTGGCGATCACGCCGAGCATGACCTCGCTGGTGCCGCCCTCGATCGAGTTGGCCTTGGTCCGCAGCCAGCCGCGCGCGGTCTTGCCGCCGGCGGTTTCCTCGCTGTCCCACTCGAGCGCGGTCGAGCCGCCCGCGGCCATGATCAGCTCGTGGCGGGTCTTGTTGAGCTCGGTCCCGGCATATTTCATCATGTTGGGCTGCGCGGGATGGCCCTTGCCGACCTTGACCTCGTCCATGAACTTCTCGCTCATCGCGGTGAAGGCGAGCGCATCGATGTCGAACAGCGCGATCTCCGCGCGGAGCACCGGGTCGAGCCCGCCCTTGCGCGCGGCCGCGGCGCCGCGCGAGGGCGCCGGGGCGCCGCCGCCGGTGGCCGAGATCATCTCGCGTTCGTGGCCAAGCAGGTATTTGGCGACGTCCCATCCGCGGTTGATCTCGCCGACGTAGCCGGGGATGTCCTCGCCGTACGACTTGGGCACCTTCACGTCGTCGAAGAAGGTTTCGCAGAACGGGCTGTTGCCGCTGATCAGCTTGATCGGCTTGGTCGAGACCCCTTGGCTCGCCATGTCGAACAGCATGAAGGTGATGCCCTGGTACTTGTTCGCCTTGTCGGTGCGCACGAGGCAGAAGATCCAGTCGGCTTCGTCGGCATAGCTGGTCCAGATCTTCTGGCCATTGACCACCCAATGGTCGCCCCGGTCCTCGCCGAAGGTCTGCATCGAGACGAGGTCGCTGCCCGAGCCCGGCTCCGAATAGCCCTGGCACCAGCGGATCTCGCCGCGGGCGATCTGGTTCAGGAAGTTCTTCTTCTGCCCTTCGGTGCCGAAGTGCAGCAGCGCCGGCCCGAGCATCCAGATGCCGAAGCTGGAGAGCGGCGGGCGGGCATTGATCCGCGCCATCTCCTCGCGGAGCACTTTCGCCTCTGCGGGAGAAAGGCCGGCGCCGCCGTATTCCTTGGGCCAGGCCGACACGGTATAACCGCGGTCGCGGCAGGCTTCGAACCAGGCGCGCTGCGCGTCGTTCTTGAAGCTCGCGTTGCGCCCGCCCCAGTAGACGTCGGCCTCGTCGTGCACCGGCTCGCGCATTTCGGGCGGGCAGGTCGCTTCCAGCCAGGCGCGCGTTTCGCCGCGGAACGCTTCCAGATCGGCCCCATTACCAGCCATGCCAGATCTCCTCTCGTTGACGCATCCGTAAGGCTTAATCGACGCCCCAGGCAAGCGTCGATTTTGCGCCATACCGGTCTTACGAGCATGCCGTAACGGAAGGCGATCGACCGTTGACGAAGCGGCCCATCCGCCTACCCTACCGTGAATACAAACGGGGTCGGGAGAGGCCATGCGATTCTCGGGCAGGACGGTGGTGGTGACCGGCGCGGCATCGGGCATCGGTGCCGAAAGCGCGCGCCTGTTCGCCCGCGAAGGCGCGGTGGTCTACGCCGCCGATATCGATAGCGACGCCGGCGCCGCGCTGGCGGCCGAGGGGGCGGGCGATATCCGCTTCCAGCGCTGCGACGTCTGCTCCACCGCCGATATCGCGGCGCTGATGGACCGCGCGGCGGCGGAGACCGGCGGCATCGACGTGGTGTTCAACAACGCCGGCGCGGGCGGCGCGCGGGCCAAGATCCACGAGATCGAGCCCGCCGAATGGGACCGGACGATGGACCTGCTGCTGCGCTCGGTCGCGTTCGGCATCCGCTACGCCGTGCCGCACATGCAAGGGCGGCCCTCCACGAAATCGGGGGGCGCGGCGATCGTCAATACCGCGAGCGTGGCGGCCACCGCCGCCGGCTTCTCGCCCACCGCCTACGCGGTCGCCAAAGCCGGCGTGCTGCACCTCACCAAAGTCGCCGCCGCCGATCTCACGCAGTTCGGCATCCGGGTGAACGCGGTGCTGCCCGGGTTCATCAACACCAACATCTTCACCGCCTCGCTCGAAGTGCCCGAGGAAGCCAGGCACCTTGCCAAAGCGATGATCGCGCAGATGAGCGCGAACGCGCAGCCGGTGCGCCGCGGCGGCCAGCCGCGCGACATCGCCGAGGCCTGCGCCTTCCTCGCCAGCGAAGCGGCGAGCTTCGTCACCGGCACCTCGCTGCTGGTCGACGGCGGGCTCACCATCGGCCAGCGCGGGAGCTGGGACCCGGAGACTCCGGGCATGCTCGAAGGGCTCGCCGCGCTCGAGGCGCAGGCGGCCGCGGGGTCCGCCGGATGAGCGGTGTCCCGCTCGGTACCAAGCTCGCCTACGGCGCCGGGGCGATGGCCTACGGGGTCAAGGACAACGGTTTTTCGGTCTTCCTGCTGATCTTCTACAACCAGGTGATCGGCCTGCCGGCGAATCTCGTCGGCCTGGCGGTGATGATCGCGCTGATCATCGACGCGTTCATCGATCCCGTCATCGGCCACCTGTCGGACCGGACGGACACCCGCTGGGGCCGGCGCCACCCGTGGCTCTACGCCTCGGTGATCCCGGTCGCCGCGTCGTGGTTCCTGCTGTGGCATCCGCCCGAGTGGAGCGAGGGCTGGCTGCTGCTCTACCTCATCGGCGCGGCGATCCTGGTGCGCTCGGCGATCGCGATGAACGAGGTGCCCTCGATCGCGCTGCTGCCCGAGCTGACCCGCGACTACCACGAGCGGACCGACGTCATCCGCTACCGCTTCCTGTTCGGCTGGATCGGGGGTCTCGCACTGTTGTGGCTCGCCTACGCGGTGTTCCTCGCCCCCACGCCCGAGCAACCGGCCGGCCTGCTGCGCCGCGAGGGCTACGACGCCTACGCCTGGACCGGTGTCGCGGTAATGGTGGTCGCGGTGCTGATCTCGGCGCTCGGCACGCACCGGCGGATGGCCCGCCCGCCGGCCAAGCTGCCCCCGCGCCAGCCGCTGGGGGCGGAGCTGCGGGCGATCTTCAGCACCTTGAGGAACCGCGCATTCCTGACGCTGATGGCGGCCGGCGTGTTCGCCTACGCCAACCAGGGGCTGAACTTCGCTACCAGCACCTACATGCAGAGCTACGTCTGGGAGTTTCCCCGCTGGGCATTCTCCGCCTGGCCGGTGACGCTGCTCGCCGGGGTCGTCTTCGCGTTCGTCTGCGCGCCGATCGTATCGCGGCGGCTGGGCAAGAAGCGCGGTGCCGCGGTGATGGCCGCGTTGGCGGTGGTCGCCGGGCTCGCGCCCTACGTGCTGCGCCTCGCCGGTCTGTTCCCGGAGAACGGCGATCCCGTCACCCTGCCGCTGGCTTTCGCGTTCTTCACCGTCGCCACCGGGCTCGGCATCTGCCCGATGATCCTCACCGGCTCGATGCTGGCCGACGTGATCGAGGATTCGGAGATGAAGACCGGCCACCGCGAGGAAGGGCTGTTCTTCGCCGGCAACCTGTTCATGCAGAAATGCGTGACCGGGATCGGCACTTTCGCCGCCGGCAGCCTGATCACGCTGGTCGGCTTCCCGCAGAACGCGGTGCCCGGGCAGGTCGACGCCGACGTGATCGAGCGGCTGATGCTGGTGTTCGTGATCCTCACCGCGGCCTTCGTCAGCCTGTCGATCGCGATGTTTCTGCGCTTTCCGCTGGGGGAGGACGATCACAACGAGCGGCTCGAAGCGCTGGCCGCCGCCGCGCTGATGCGCCCCGGCGCCGACGCGGCCCCCGCGACAATCGACTTGGCGGGCCCCGACGGCTCTGCCACGGTCTCCAATCGAAACGGATAGGCAAGAGGACGAGGAAATGGATTTCGAACCCACCGAGCGGCAGAAGCACTGGCGCGACCGCGTCCGCCACTTCATCGACACCCACATCCGTCCGCGTACCGAGGAATACCGCGCCGCGCACGAAAAGGACCGCTGGGGGGTCAACCCCGTGCTCGAGGAGGAGAAGGCGCGCGCGAAGGCGCAGGGCATCTGGAACCTGTTCATGCCGCCGCAGTCGGGCCGCCCGCACGTCGACGACACCTTCGAGTTCGACGGCCCGGGCCTCACCAACCTCGAGTACGCGCTGTGCGCCGAGGAGATGGGCCGGGTCGGCTGGTCGAGCGAGGTTTTCAACTGCTCGGCGCCCGACACCGGCAACATGGAGGTGTTCCATCGCTACGGCACCCGCGAGCAGAAGGACGAGTGGCTGAAGCCGCTGATGGAGGGCGAGATCCGCAGCGCTTTCCTGATGACCGAGCCGGCTGTCGCCAGTTCCGACGCGACCAACATCGAATGCCGGATCGTGCGCGACGGCGATCACTACGTGATCAACGGCACCAAGTGGTGGAGCTCGGGCGCGGGCGATCCGCGCTGCAAAATCGCGATCCTGATGGGCAAGACCGATTTCGAGGCGAAGCGGCACCAGCAGCAATCGCAGATCCTCGTCCCGCTCGATGCCGAAGGGGTGCACATCAAGCGCTTCCTGCCGGTGTTCGGCTACGACGACAGCCCCCACGGCCACATGGAGATCGTGCTCAAGGACGTGCGCGTGCCGGCCACCAACATGATCCTCGGCGAAGGGCGCGGCTTCGAGATCGCGCAGGGGCGCCTCGGGCCGGGCCGCATCCACCACTGCATGCGCACGATCGGCGTCGCCGAGGAGGCGCTAGCCAAGATGTGCCGGCGGCTACAGGTGCGCGAGGCGTTCGGCAAGCCGATCTACCAGCACTCGGTGTGGGAGGAGCGGGTCGCCCGCGCGCGGATCGACATCGAGATGACCCGCCTACTGTGCCTCAAGGCGGCCGACATGATGGACAAGGTCGGCAACAAGGCCGCCGCGCAGGAGATCGCGATGATCAAGGGCCAGGCGCCCAACATGGCGCTGCTGATCATCGACGACGCGATCCAGGCCCACGGCGCGGGCGGCGTCAGCGACGATTTCGGCCTCGCCAACGCCTACGCCCACCAACGCACGCTGCGGCTCGCCGACGGGCCCGACGAAGTCCACGCGCGCGCGATCGCCCGGATGGAGTTCGCCCGCCACGCGCCCAACATCGGCAACGACCCCGGCGGCGAGCGCGAGTTCAGCTCGGGCGACCTGGCGGTGACGCGCTGAAGACATCTCCCCTCCCGTTTGCGGGAGGGGTCGGTGGAGGGCCTGTCAGAGTGAGGCCCTTTCGCGAGACATGCCCACCCCTAACCCCTCCCACAAGCGGGAGGGGGATGCGGAGATAAGAATGAAAGCCGCCGTACTCGTTGCCCCCAAGCAGCCGCTCGAGATCGAGGAGCTGGCGATCTCCAAGCCCGGCCCGCACGAGGTGCTGATCCGCACCGCCGCCTGCGGGCTGTGCCATTCGGACCTGCACTTCATCGAAGGCGCCTATCCCCACCCGCTGCCCGCGGTGCCGGGGCACGAAGCGGCCGGCGTGGTCGAGGCGGTCGGCAGCGAGGTGCGCACGGTCAAGCCCGGCGATCACGTCGTCTCGTGTCTGAGCGCGTTCTGCGGCCACTGCGAGTTCTGCGTGACGGGGCGAATGTCGCTGTGCCTCGGCGCCGAGACCCGCCGGGCGCTGGGCGAGGCGCCGCGCATCACGCGGCCGGACGGCGGGGCGGTCAACCAAATGCTCAACCTCTCGGCCTTCGCCGAGCAGATGCTGATCCACGAGCACGCCTGCGTCAGCATCGATCGCGAGATGCCGCTCGACCGCGCGGCGGTGATCGGCTGCGCGGTAACCACCGGTGCGGGCGCGGTGTTCAACGCCTGCAAGCTCGTTCCCGGCGAAACGGTCGCGGTGATCGGCTGCGGCGGGGTGGGCCTCGCCGCGATCAACGCCGCGAAGATCGCCGGCGCGGGGCGGATCGTGGCCTGCGATCCGGTGCCCGCCAAGCGCGAGCTCGCCAAGGTCCTCGGCGCCACCGACGCGGTCGATGCGCTGGCGGAAGATGCCGCGAGCCAGGTGATCGCGCTTACCGGCGGCGGGGTCGATCACGCGATCGAGGCGGTCGGCCGCCCGGCGTCGGCCGAGCTCGCGGTCAAGGTCCTGCGCCGCGGCGGGACGGCGACGATCCTCGGGATGATGCCGCTCGACTGCAAGGTCGGCCTCGGCGCGATGGACCTCTTGAGCGGCCGAAAGCTCCAGGGTGCGATCATGGGGATGAACCGCTTCCCAATCGATCTGCCGCGTCTGGTTGATTTCTACCTGCGCGGGCTGCTCGACCTCGATACGATCATCGCCGAGCGCATCCCGCTCACCGCGGTGAACGAGGGCTTCGAGAAGATGAAGAGCGCCGACAGCGCGCGCAGCGTGATCGTGTTCGACCAGTGAGCACCCCCTCACCCCAGATCCCCGACGCGACCGCCGCTTTCACCGGCACGGTCGAGCCGAGCGAGGCCGACCGCCTCGACGAAGCGCGGCTGACGGCGTGGATGGAAGAGAACGTCGAAGGCTTCGCGGGCCCGATCGCGCAAGGCAAGTTCAAGGGCGGCCAGTCAAACCCGACCTACAAGATCGCCACGCCGGCGAAGAACTACGTGCTGCGCCGCAAGCCGTTCGGCAAGCTGCTGCCGAGCGCGCACGCGGTCGACCGCGAGTTCCGCGTCCAGTCGGGGCTGCACAAGCTCGGCTTCCCCGTCGCGCGGCAATACGGCCTCTGCACCGACGACGGCGTGGTCGGCTCGTGGTTCTACGTGATGGACATGGTCGACGGGCGGACGATCTGGGACGGGGCGATGCCCGGCGCCGCGCCGGAAGAGCGCCGCGCGGTCTATCACGCGATGATCGATACCCTCGCCGCGCTCCACAACGCCGACATCGAGGCGGCGGGCCTCGCCGATTTCGGCAAGCCCGGCAATTACTTCGGCCGCCAGGTCGACCGCTGGACGAAGCAGTACCGGCTGTCCGAAACCGAGATGCTGCCGTCGATGGAGAAGCTCATCGAGTATCTTCCGGCGACCCTGCCCGAGCAGACCCGCACCAGCGTGGTCCACGGCGACTACCGCATCGACAACATGATTTTTGCCCATGACCGCCCCGAAGTGCTCGCGGTGCTCGATTGGGAGCTGTCGACGCTCGGCGACCCGATGTCGGACTTCACGTACTTGTGCATGATGTACGTCACCGAGAACGGCGGCCGCTCGGGGGTGATGGACCTCGACCGCCGGGCGCTCGGCATCCCCGAGCTCGAGGAAACGGTCGAGCGTTACTGCGCCGCCACCGGGCGCAGCCAGGTGCCCGACATGAACTGGTTCTTCGCCTATAACTTCTTCCGCCTCGCCGGCATCCTGCAGGGGATCAAGAAGCGGGTGATCGACGGCACCGCCAGCTCCGCGCACGCCAAGGCGCAGTCGGAGCGGGTCGCTCCGCTTGCCGACAAGGCGTGGGAATTCGCCCGGCGCGCCGGCGCGACGGGCTAGCTAGAACCGCTTCGACCAGCGCAGCGCGACGCCCCGGTCGTCCGCCTGGCGAGCGACATGGCCTGGGTCCTGGCGGTAGTAGAGGCTCGCCGCCGCGTCGCCGCCCCACAGTCGGCCGGCCCACGCGATCTCGCCGTCGAGCTCGCGCCCGCCCGGGGCCAGGGTCAGCTGCCGCACGGCGTAAGTCGGGCTGAGCGTCGCATAGTCGTAGGCCACCGGCAGCGTCAGCGCGAGCCCGCCGCGCTCCACCCGCAGCGGCTGCGAGAGCCGCAGCCCGAGGCTGTCGTAGCGGCCGAATACGCCCTGCTTGACGAGATCGGCCGACCACGCGCGGCTGACGAAGTCCGAGCCGGCACCGATCGCCCCGCCCCGCTCGGCACGGGTCCAGCCCTGCCGCAGCGCGCCGCCGAGGCGCCACCCGTCGGCGAACCGCCACCCGGCGTGGGCGTCGAGGAACAGCGTGTCGGCCCCGCCGACCCCGATGGCATCGTGGAAATAGCCGCCGAGCACCGTGCGGTCCTCGGCCAGCCGGGTGAGCCCCAGCGCGGTGTCGAGCGCGCCGAATTGCCGGTCGGCGGCGAGGCCGAAGCTTGCCAGCCCGCGGCTTTCGCGGCCACGAGAAAGCACGCCGTCGGCCGTGCGCCGGGCACCGAGCCACGCCTCGCCGCTCTCCCCGCTGACGGTAATCCCCCAGCGGCCGAGCTGCTGGCGGTAGGCGAGCGAGGCATTGCCGCCTTGCGCGAACCCCGCCTCGCCGCGGGCATCGCCGGCGATGAGGAACGCGGGCGCCGCCTGCCCCTGGAGCTGCGCCACCAGACCGTCGGCCCGTTCGCGGAAGGCGAAGCCGATCTGCCGCCCCGGGGCGAGCTTCAGCGCGACCCGCGCGGCGAGCACGCGCGCGGCCTCGGCATCCTGCCGGCTCAGGCGCAACTGCGCGGGCCACGCGGTCGCCGCGCGCGATCCGTCGGCCACGGTGAACGCGAGGCTCACCCCCTCGGCTCCACCGCCGACGCGCCGCGCGCCCGCATCGAGCGCGCCGTGCAGCCGCGCGGCGGGCGCCGCCGGCTTCGCCCCGTGGGCGAGGTCGAGCCCGTAGGCGCGCCCGTAGGCATCGAGGATAACCGCACGACCCATCGCCGCGGGCCCGGCCAGCGCATCGCCCATCGCGGGCGAACCGATCGCGGTGTCCTCGCCGGCGGCGATCGCGGTGCTGCTGCCGGCGAGCGTGGTGGTCCCCTGCGGCGCGAACGCGCGGGCGATGTCGAGGATGCCGCGGCCGTAGACCGGGTCGATCCCGGCCGCCCCCGCGTCGCGCGCGCTGTTCAGCAGGATGCTGACCATCTGCGCCGCGGTGAGGTTGGGGAACGCCTGCTTGAGCAGCGCCACCGCCCCCGAGACCTGCGGGGCCGAGAAGCTGGTGCCCGAGACGACCGTCACGAAAGTGCCGCTGGCGTTGGTCTCGGTCTTGATGACCCCGTTTTCGTACACGCAGCAGATGCGCTCGCCGAGCGCGGCGAGATAGAAGTTCGCTTGCGCGCCGGCGCGGTTGCTGAACGCCGAGATCTGGCTCTGTTCGTTGACCGAACCGACGATGATCACGTTGCTGCCGCCGGCGTTGCGCACCCCTGCGGCGAACGGATTGGGCTGGGCAGGATCGACCGCCGGATCGCTGCCGTCGCCTTCGTTGCCCGCGGCGACCACGATCACCGCGCCAGCCGCGACCGCCCGCTGCACCGCGCCGATCAGCGTGGCGTTGGGCGGGTCGCCGCCGAGGCTGAGGTTGATCACCGTCGCGCCGGCGGCGATCGCCCGATCGATGCCGGTGGCGATATCGCGATCGGCGAACACGCAGCCGTCGTTGCCGTCGGTGGCGCTGGTGCTGGCGCAGCTGCCCGGCCGGTCGGCCCGGAGCGCGATCACGGTGGCATTGTAGGCGATCCCCACCACGCCGGTGTTGTTGCGCGCCGCCGCCGCCACCATCGCCACCTGGGTGCCGTGGTCGTCAAACGCCTCGACCGTGCCGTTGCCGGCGACGTCGGCGCTGGCCGGGTCGAGCCGGC
>JBGSBH010000010.1:0-20114 GCA_041730635.1 Cypionkella sp. | reverse complement strand
CGAGCAGACGCTGAACCAGCTCCTCGTCGAGATGGACGGGTTCGAGGCCAACGAGGGCATCATCATCATCGCCGCGACCAACCGGCCCGACGTGCTCGATCCCGCGCTGCTGCGCCCGGGCCGCTTCGACCGCCAGGTGGTTGTGCCGATCCCCGATATCGACGGGCGCGAGAAGATCCTCGGCGTGCACATGAAGAAGGTGCCGCTGGCGCCCGACGTCAACGCGCGCACGATCGCCCGCGGCACGCCGGGGTTCTCGGGCGCGGACCTCGCCAACCTCGTCAACGAAGCCGCGCTGCTCGCGGCCCGGCGTAACAAGCGCCTCGTGGCGATGCAGGAATTCGAAGACGCCAAGGACAAAGTCATGATGGGCGCCGAGCGGCGCAGCATGGTGATGACCGACGACGAGAAGAAGATGACCGCCTATCACGAGGCGGGCCACGCGCTCGTCTCCCTGCGTGAGCCGGCGTCGGACCCGATCCACAAGGCGACGATCATCCCGCGGGGCCGCGCATTGGGCATGGTCATGCGCCTGCCCGAGCGCGACAACTACTCGTACCACCGCGACAAGATGCACGCCGACCTCGCGGTCAGCATGGGCGGGCGCGTGGCCGAAGAGCTGATCTTCGGGCACGACAAGGTTTCGAGCGGGGCGAGCTCGGACATCCAGTACGCCACCTCGCTCGCCCGCAACATGGTCACCAAGTGGGGCATGAGCGACAAGCTCGGGCCGCTGCAGTACGAGGCGACGCAGGAAGGCTACCTCGGCTACGGCGGCAGCCAGCGGACGATGGGCTCGGACGAGACCAACAAGCTGATCGATGCCGAGATCAAGAGCCTCGTCGAAGGCGCGCACCAGCGGGCGACCGACATCCTCAAGGGCGAGGAGGACAAGCTCCACCTGCTCGCGCAGGCGCTGCTCGAGTACGAGACGCTGACCGGCGACGAGATCAGGACGCTGCTCGATAGCGGCCGGATCGACCGGCCGGATGCGCCCGCGGCGCCTGTAGCCAAGCCGGTGCGCGGGTCGGCGATCCCCAAGGCCGGCAAACGTTTCGGCGGCGAGGCGCCCGCCGGGGCGTGATCGCCGCCGCGCCGGGCGCGCCCTGTCGTCAGCCGCGGTTCATCATCGAAGCGTGAAGCACCGCTTGCCACCTCGCGGGAGTAACCTTTCCATGCGTTCGATGCTCCTTGCCCTCGCGGCGCTCGCGATCGCGGCTCCCGCCGTGGCCGCCCCGGGCGATATCAACGCCCACGCATTCTATACCAAGGCGGTCGCGCTCAAGAAGAAGGGCGTGATGGCGCTGATGTCGGGCCAGCTGAAACCGATGATGGCGCAGATGGAGGACGCCGGGAAGCGGGTGCGCGCGCAGAACCTTGCGGCCACGCAGGCGGGCAAGGCGCTCTACTGCCCGCCGGCGCAGCGCAAGAGCGCGGGCGCCCAGTTCGTCATCGACAAGCTGGCGGCGATCCCGGAAAACCGCCGCCGTCAGTTGACCCTTACCGAAGCGTGGCGCGAGATCATGATCGGGGAATTTCCCTGCCGCTGAGCGCGGCCTCGGGCGCTCAGCCGTACATCCCGCGCTTCGGGCCGAGATAGCCGAACAAGTACGCGCCCACCTTGCGCATCTGGATCTCTTCCGCGCCCTCGGTGATGCGGTAGCGGCGGTGGTGGCGATAGATGTGCTCGAACGGCTTGTGCCGTGAATAGCCGATCCCGCCATGCACCTGCATCGCCCGGTCGGCGGCTTCGCAGACGAGGCGGTTCGCCCAGTAATTGCACATCGAGACTTTGTCGGAGATCGTCCGCTCGATCTCCTCGTGGGGCATGTTGTCCATCTCCCACGCGGTCTTGTAGATCAGCAGCCGCAGCATCTCGCACTGGGTGGCGAGCTCGACCAGCGGGAACTGGATCGCCTGGTTGCGCGCCAGCTCCTCGCCGAACGGCTTGCGGGCCCGCGCGTAGCGGACGCTTTCCTCGACGCAGTACGTCGCCGCCCCGAGGCTCGATGCCGCCTGGCGGATGCGGTTCTGGTGGACGAAGCTCTGCGCCAGCGCGAGGCCGCGCCCTTCGGCCCCGAGGATCGCGCTGTCGGGCACCCACACGTTGTCGAACGATAGCCGCGGGTGGTCGGTGGGCATGTTGAAGGTCCACAGCCACTCCTCGATCGCGAGGCCGGGGGTGGGGTTGGGGACGAGGAAACAGGTGATCCCCCGCGCGTCGCCCGGCTCGCCGCTGGTGCGCGCGAAGGTGGCGCAGTGGGTGGCGACGTGCATCCCGGTGATCCACATCTTCTCGCCGTCGATCCGCCAGCCGCCCACCCCGTCGCGCGCTGCGCGGACCGCGCGGGTCTCCATCCAGGTGGCGTCGGACCCGTGATGCGGCTCGGTGAGCCCGAAGGCGACCCGGCGCCGGCCCTCGAAGCCGCCGAGGATGTACTCCTGCTTCTGTTCCTCGGTGCCGAACGTCTCGAACATCGCCACGAACGGGAAGTTGCCGACGATCGAGTGCTCGTTCTGCAGATCGTTGTGAAGCCCGAGGCCGCGCGCGGCGAAGCGATCGCGGATCACCGCCATCGCCAGGTTCGATCCGTCCTTGCCGCCGTACTTCGTAGGCGCGGAGAAGCGCCAGTGGCCGGCGGCATCGGCCCGCTGGCGCGCTTCGTGCAGCAGCAGCTCCCACTCGCGCCGGGGGAGGCCACCCTTGTCCCAATCGGTCCGCGCATGCTCGCGCCGGTGGTCGAAGAAGCGGATGTTGTCGTCGGCCGCGACCAGCGGCTCGATCTCGCGCTCGATGAAAGCGACGAGCTCGGCGTAGTAGTCCTCGATCTCGCGCGGAATCGTGAAGTCCATCGGCATTCTCCCGCCGCCACGGGTGGACCGGGCGCCGGCTTTGCGCAAGACCCGGGCAGCTAGCGTTTTCCTACCCGCCCTGGCTTTGCTAGCGTCGCACTCGACTCGCGGAACCTGTTCTTCCCCCCGCGCAAGTGTCACCTGTCACCTTAAGTAATAAGTTACTGAAAACTATGGAGAAATCGCGGGATATGGCGGGTGACAGGGTGTCTCCTTTGTCACCCGCGAGCAGCCCGCGGGCCGCCGCAGCGCTGGGCAGCGCAGGCTCCACCCCGGTCGACGTCGCATCGCTCGGCGAAGCGTTGCTGGCCGCGGCGCGGGGCGCCGGGCTGCCGGGCGAACGGGTCGAAAATCTGGCCCGGCTCGGCGGCGGGGCGAGCAAGGAGATGTGGCGCTTCGACCTCGCGCTGGAGGGGGGCGGGCGCCGGCCGCTGGTGCTGCGGCGCCAGCCGCCCGGGCGGACGCGCTCGAGCCAGGGGCTCGCGAGCGTCGCGGCGGAAGCCGCGTTGGTGCGGCTCGCCGAGCGCGCCGGGGTGCCGGTGCCGTCGATCGCCTTCGAGCTTCCCCCGGGCTCGCCTGCCGGCGACGGCTACGCGATGGCGCGGCTCGAGGGCGAGACCGTCGGCAGCCGGGTGCTCAAGCTGCCCGAGCTGGCGGATGCGCGGGCGGGCATGGCGCACCGCTGCGGGGAGATCCTCGCGCGGCTGCACGCCATCCCCCCGGGCGAGGCGCCCGGCCTGCGCTCGCAGGGCGCGCGCGAGGCGCTGGACGCGCTCGAGGCACGCCACCGCGAGACCGGGCAGGTCCGCCCGGTATTCGAGTACGCGCTGCGCTGGCTCAAGGACAATCTGCCCGAAGAGCGCGCGCGAGTGCTGCTGCACGGCGATTTTCGCAACGGCAACCTGATGGTCGGCCCCGACGGCATCCGCGCGGTGCTCGACTGGGAACTCGCGCACGTCGGCCCGCCCGCCTACGACCTCGCATGGATCTGCGTGCCGAGCTGGCGCTTCCAGCGCCCCGAGCTGCCGGTCGGCGGGTTCGGCACGCGCGAGGACCTTATCGCCGGCTACGGAGCCGCCGGCGGCGCGCCGGTCGACCCGGCGGAGCTCCACGCTTGGGAAGTGTTCCAGACGATGAACTGGGGGGTCATGTGCGCCGGCGCGGCCAGGGCGTTCATGGCCGGCGCGCGGTCGCTCGAAGGCGCGGTGATCGCCCGGCGCGCGTCGGAAACCGAATTCGACCTGATGCGGATGCTCGCGCCCGACCATCCCGCCTGGGCGGAGGCGCGCCGTGCTCGATGATCCGCCGGCGCCGTTGCTCGTCGCCGAGGCGCGCCAGGCGCTCGAGGCGGGGCTGCTCGCGGGTTTTCCGCAGAAGGTTGCCGCCAACGCGCTCGGCATCGCCCAGCGCGAGCTCGAGCTGGGGCCGGCGTTCGCCGAAGCGGCGCACCGGCAGCTTGTAGAGCTGCTCGGGCACTACGGCCCGCTCGATGCGCTCGAACGCGAGCTCGCGATGGGCTTGCGGGAAAGCGCGATCGGTCTCGGCGGCGAGGCGCTGCTCGAGCACCTGATCCTTTCGGCTTGCGCCAAGCTCGCGGTCGATCAGCCGGGGTATGCCGGCTTCCGCGCGCTCCGCGAGAGCTAGGCCGCGTCTGCGACCAGCGCCAGCACCCGCGGCGCCAGCTCGGGCCGGCAGATCAGCAGGTCGGGCAGATAGGTGTCGGGTTGGTTGTAGCGCAGCGGCGATCCGTCGAGCCGCGAACAGTGCAGCCCGTGCGCCAGCGCTACCGCGACCGGGGCCATGCTGTCCCATTCGTACTGCCCGCCGGCGTGGAGGTAGATCTCCGCCTCCCCGCGCACCACCGCCATCGCCTTGGCCCCGGCCGAGCCCATCGGCACCAGCGCGCCGCCGAGCGCCTCGGCCACTTCTTGCGCGAGCCGCGGGGGCCGGGTCCGGCTGACCACCAGCCGCGGGGGGTCGCGCGGCGGAGGGAGCGGCTGTGGCCGGTCGGACCGGAGCACCGCGGCAGGGGTCAGCCCCGGCAGCGCCACCGCGCCCGCCACCGGCACGCCGTCCACCGCCAGCCCGACGTGCACCGCCCAGTCGGCGCGCCCCTCGCCATACTCGCGCGTCCCGTCGAGCGGATCGACAATCCACACCCGCTGCCGCGCGAGGCGCGCGGGATCGTCCTTGCCCTCTTCCGACAGCAGGCCATCGGCGGGGCGATGGTCGCGCAGCTCGCGGCACAGCAGCTCGTGCGCCGCCCGGTCGGCCGCCGCGCCCAGTTCCTTGCCGCTGAGCGTTCCCCCGCTTCGCAGCGCCAGCAGCACGCGCCCGGCCTCCTGCGCGAGCCGGGCGGCCAGCGCGCCGTCGGTTTCATGGGCCTCGCTCACGGGATGAGCCGGCGGACGATCTCGTCGGCGGCCTCCTCGGCGCTCATCCGGGTGGTGTCGATCCGTAGCTCGGGGTTCTCCGGCGGTTCGTAGGGGCTGTCGATCCCGGTGAAGTTCTTGAGCTCGCCTTCGCGCGCCTTGCGGTAGAGCCCCTTGGGGTCGCGCGCCTCGGCCTCGGCCAGCGGGGTGTCGATGTGCACCTCGAAGAACTCGCCGGGATGCATCATCTGCCGCACCATCTCGCGCTCGGCGCGGAACGGCGAGATGAACGCGGTGATGACGATCAGCCCGGCATCGGCCATCAGCTTCGCCACCTCTCCCACCCGGCGGATGTTCTCGACCCGGTCGGCATCGGTGAAGCCGAGATCGCGGTTGAGGCCGTGGCGCACGTTATCGCCGTCCAGCAGGAAGGTGTGGCGGTTCATCCGCGCGAGCTTCTTTTCGACCAGATTGGCGATGGTCGATTTGCCGGCGCCCGACAGGCCGGTGAACCACAGCACCGCCGGCTGCTGGTTCTTGATCCGCGCGTGGAATTCGCGGCTGACCTCGATCGGCTGCCAGTGAACGTTCTGCGCCCGGCGCAGCGCGAAGTGGAGCATGCCGGCGGCGACGGTCGCATTGGTCAGCTTGTCGATCAGGATGAACCCGCCGAGCGTGCGGTTGTCGGCATAGGGCTCGAACACGATCGGCCGGTCGGTCGCGAGGTTGGCGACGCCGATCGCATTGAGCTCGAGCGTCTTCGCCGCCAGGTGTTCGAGCGTGTTGACGTTGATCTGGTACTTCGGCGGCTGGACGGTGGCGGTGACGGTTTGCGTCGCAAGCTTCAGCCAGTAGGCGCGGCCCGGCAGCAGGGGCTCGTCGGCCAGCCACACCAGGCTCGCCTCGAACTGGTCGGCGCTCTGCGGCGGGTCACCCGCCGCCGCGATCACGTCACCGCGCGAGCAATCGACCTCGTCGGTAAGGCACAGCGTGATCGACTGGCCTGCTACCGCGCGCTCGAGATCGCCGCCCGCGGTGACGATGCGCGCGACCTTGCTGGTGCGGCCCGAGGGAAGGACGCGCACCGCGTCGCCCGGTGCGACCGTCCCGCTCGCAACCTGGCCCGCGAAGCCGCGGAAATCATGATTGGGGCGGTTGACCCACTGGACCGGCAGGCGGAACGGGCGCGCCTGGGCGCTGTCCTCGCCGAGCTCGACCGTCTCGAGATGCTCGATCAGCGCCGGCCCCTCGTACCACGCCATGTTCGCCGAGCGGGAAGCGACGTTGTCTCCCTTGAAACCGGACAGCGGGATTGCGGCGAAGTCCGCGATCCCGATCGATCCGGCGAACCGGCGGTAGTCGGCGACGATCGCCTCGAACACGTCCTGCCCGTAGGCGACGAGGTCCATCTTGTTCACTGCCAGCACGAACCGCCGGATGCCGATCAGGTGGGTGAGATAGCTGTGCCGCCGGGTCTGGGTCAGCACCCCCTTGCGCGCGTCGACCAGGATCACCGCGAGGTCGGCGGTCGAGGCGCCGGTCACCATGTTGCGGGTGTACTGCTCGTGCCCCGGGGTGTCGGCGACGATGAACTTGCGCTTCTCGGTCGCGAAAAAGCGATAGGCGACGTCGATGGTGATGCCCTGCTCGCGCTCGGCGGCGAGCCCGTCGACCAGCAGCGCGAAGTCGATCTCCGCCCCCTGGGTGCCGACCCGCCGGCTGTCCGCCTCGAGCGCGGCGAGCTGGTCGTCGAAGATCATCCGGCTGTCGTAGAGCAAGCGGCCGATCAGCGTCGATTTGCCGTCGTCCACACTGCCGCAGGTGATGAACCGCAGCATCGACTTGCGCTGATGCAGCGCCAGATACTGCTCGACGTCGGCCGCGATCAGCGCATCGGCGGAATAGGCGGGGCCGCTCACTAGAAATAGCCCTCCTGCTTCTTCTTCTCCATCCCCGCGCCGCCGGCGTCGTGGTCGATCACCCGGCCCTGGCGCTCGCTGGTGGTGGTGAGCAGCGTTTCGCGAACCACTTCGCTTAAGGTGCTCGCGGTGCTCTCGACCGCGCCGGTCAGCGGGAAACAGCCGAGTGTGCGGAAGCGCACCGAGCGGGTCTCGATCGGCGGCAGGGTGCCCAGCACGCGCTCGAGCCGCTCGGGATCGTCGGCCATGAACAGCTGACCATCGCGCTCGTAAGTCGGCCGCGGCGCGGCGAAATAGAGCGGCACGATCTCGATCCCCTCGGCCATGATGTATTGCCAGATGTCGAGCTCGGTCCAGTTGGAGATCGGGAACACGCGGATGCTTTCGCCGCGGTTCTTCCTCGCGTTGTAGAGGTTCCACAGCTCGGGTCGCTGGTTCTTCGGGTCCCACCCGTGGCTCGCCGAGCGGAAGGAGAAGATCCGTTCCTTCGCCCGGCTCTTCTCCTCGTCGCGGCGCGCCCCGCCGAACGCGGCGTCGAACCCGTGGAGATCGAGCGCCTGCTTGAGCCCCTCGGTCTTCCACATGTCGGTGTGCCGCGGCCCGTGGTCGAACGGGTTGATGCCCTTTTCGAGCGCTTCGGGATTGCGGTGGACGATGAGCTCCATCCCGCTCTCGCGCGCAACCCGGTCGCGCATCGCGTACATCGCGTGGAACTTCCAGGTGGTGTCGACGTGGAGCAGCGGGAACGGCGGCGGCGCGGGGAAGAACGCCTTGCGCGCCAGGTGCAGCATCACCGCGCTGTCCTTGCCCACGCTGTACAGCATCACCGGCTTGTCCGCCTCGGCGACCACCTCGCGCAGGATGTGGATGCTTTCCGCCTCGAGCCGTTCGAGGTGCGTCAGGGTCCGCCCCGTCATCGATGAACTCCCTGCGCCGACACCGGCGGGTGCCGGGGCGCCATATCGCGGGTGCGCCGCGCGAGACATGCAACGGATTCTTGGGCCCGTGCAAGCCGGCCGGCGTTCAGACCCCCAGGCGGACCGCCAGCAAGGCCGCGAGGAAGCTCGTCAGCGTGGCGCAGATCACCGGCGTCGCCGCGCGCCAGCCGAGCTTCAGGATCAGCGCCATGTCGGAGCGCATCGCGGTGGCGATCACCGCGAACAGCAGCAGCGCCTTCGACGCGGTCATCGTCGCCTCGCGCACGCCGGCCGGGACGACACCGAGGCTGTTGACCCCGACCAGCGCGACGAAGCCGACGATGAACCACGGCAGCGCGACCCGCCGCCATAGCGGCTGCCGGGCGTCGCGCGCCGGGTTCCCGATCCACAGCGCGACGAGGATCATCACCGGGCCGAGCAGCGCGACGCGCGACAGCTTGATGATCGTCGCCTCCGCCCCGGCCGCATCCGAGTACGTGAACCCACCGCCGATCGCCTGGGCGACATCGTGGATCGAGGCGCCGATGAGGAACCCGGCCTGCGCGTCGCCGAGGCCGAGCTCGCCGGCGATCACCGGATAGAGCGACATCGCCAGCGCGCTCGCCAGGCTGACGCCCACCAGCGTCAGCGCGAACTGCGCCTGGCTCAGCCGGTCGCGGCCGATGATCCCGTAGAGCGCCAGCGCCGCGCTCGCGCCGCAGATCGCGGTCGCGCCCCCGGCGAGTATGCCGGCATAGCGCGACTGGCGGGCGATCCGGGCCCCGGCGACGCCGGCGGCAAAGGTCGCCGCCATGATCGCCAGCAGCGCCGCGAACGGCCACGGCCCGAGCGCCAGCACTTGCGCCAGCGTGACCTGCAGCCCGAGCAGCACGATCCCCCAGCGCAGGCAGGTGCGCGAGGCGAGATCGAGCCCGGGGTGGGTCGCCGGCTCGCGGGCGACGAAGTTCAGCGCGAGCCCGATCAGCAGGCCGAGCAGGATGATCGGAAAGCCGTAGTGCTCGGCGAGCCAGGCGGCGGTGCCCGCCGCGACACCGACGATCGCGATCCCGGGCAAGAAACGAGTCCACGGCAACGACGGCTGCGCGGGGTTGGCCGAGTCGGCGAGATAGAGCTCGCCGAACAGATCGCCGCCATAGGGACTGTCGCCGATCCGGCCCGATCCCGGATGCTCGGGCCGCGGCGTCATTCGATGAGCGGCGCCGGGCTCGCATCGGCGCTCCCGGCGGGCGGGCGGATGACGGGAAGCAGCAAGTGCAGCCAGGCGAGCGCCAGCAGGTAGGACACGGCGGCAAACAGGAACAGCGGGGTGAAGCCGAGCCCGGCGGTCAGCACCGCGCCCGTCACCAGCTGGATGAGCGCGCCGCCCATGTTGCCCATGAACGCTCCGAACGCGGTCACCCGGCCGACCTTCGAGCGCGGGACGACGTCGGTGATGGTCGAGAAGATGGACAGCGAGAAGCCCTGGTGCCCGGCCATGACCACGCCCATCATCACCGCCACCGGCCAGAACGATTCGAGCCGCAGCACCAGCGGCAGCGGCAGCACGATCAGCGCCGAGACCAGCATCACCGTCTTGCGCACGCGGTTCGCGCTCCAGCCGCGCTCGAGCAGGCGGGTCGAGACCCATCCCGCGAACAGCGCCCCGCCGCCCGAACCGAGGAAGGCGATGGCGAGCGGCACCGCCAGCTCCTCGGTGGTCAGGCCATAGGTCTTGCGGTAGAAATCGGGCAGCCAGAAGTTGATCAGCCACCAGGTGGCGTCCGACAGCGCCTTGGCGATCACGATCGCCCAGGTCCGCCGGTCGGCGAGGATCGGGCCGTAGGCCGCGCCATCGTCCGAATAGTCGCGCGCGGCATCCTCCGCGCGGTCGTCGAAGCGGACCCGGCGGGCGAACCACAGCCATGCCGCGAGCGTGACGAAGCCGGCGACGCCGCCGGTGATCAGCGCGCCGCGCCAGCCGAAGGCAGCCGCCAGCGCGGGAATGAAGAACGGCAGCGACAGCGTGCCGAGCCCGGCGATCGCGGTACCCACGCCGAACGCGAACGAACGCTTGTCGGGCGGGAACAGCGTCGCCACGGTCTTGACCGTGAGCGGGGTCTGGACCGCCTCGGTCGCCCCCAGGCCGACCCGCGCCGCCACGACATGCCAGGCGGTCACTGCCCAGCCGTGCGCCATGGCCGCCAGGCTCCAGGTCGAGACCCCCACCATCATCGAGCGGCGGACGCCGAGCCGGTCGACCAGCCAGCCGGTGACGAGGAACGCGAACGCCGCCGCCATCTGCGTGATGAAGGCGAGCCGGCCGAAGTCGGCATCGCTCCAGCCGAAGTCGGCCGACATGTCCGGCTTGAGGATCGCGATGATCGGCCGGTCCATCGCGTTGAACACGCCGGCCACGCACAGCAATACGAACAGGGTCCAGCTGAGCCTGCGGGTGATGGTGGTCGGCACCCTCGTCTCCCTGGAAAGCAACCGGGGCCTCCGGCCGCTGGCGGAGGCCCCGACCTCGGATGGCCTGGCGGCTAGAAGTTGACCCGTCCGGTCACGCCCCAGTAACGATCGGCATCGCGCGGGATTTGATAGCGGTAGGCGCCGCCCGGGCCGCCGTTGGTGATCGCCGCGGCATAGCCTTCGTCGAACAGGTTGCGCACCTGGAAGGTGAGCCGATAGCGGTCGTCGGCGTCGCCTACCCCGAGCGAGGCGTTGAACAGCGCGTAGCCCGGGATCGTGCCGAACTGGCGCTGGATCGCGTTGGGCGAGAACAGCGACAGCTGCTTCGACTGAAAGTTCATGTTCGACCCGAAGAACAGGTCGAACGCGCCCCCCGAGCGCCACCGATAATCCATCGCCAGCGCGCCCTTCCATTTCGGCGCGTAGCCGAGCGGAGTGCCGGGCGGGACGATCGCGGTCGCCGGCGCCCCGGGGGCCACGTTGAACGCGTCGACGTGCGCATCGGTGTAGGCGAGACCGCCGGTCAGCGACAGGTCGTCGGCGGGCTGCCAGTTAAGGTCGAACTCGAAGCCGCGGGTGGACACCTCGCCGGCGTTGGTGAAGCGGGTGACCACGACGCCGGCCACCAGGTCCGGATTGTTCGCCTGGAAGTTATGGTAGTTGGCGAGGAACGCGGCGAAATTGAGCGTCATCCGGCCGCCGAGAAGGGTGTTCTTGAAGCCCAGCTCGAAGGCGTCCGAGGTCTCCGGCGCGATGACGTTAGTGCCGGTCGCCGTCAGGTTGAAGAAGACGTTGTACGCCGGCCCCTTGTAGCCCCGCGTGTAGCTCGCGTAGGCCATGATGTCGGGGTCGATGTCGAACTGCACCGCGGCCTTGCCCGAGAGGTTGTCGTTCTCGGTCCCGCTGGTGAAGATCGTCGCCGGCTGTCCGGTCCCGGTGGGGGTCACCGGGAAGCTCGGCTGGATGCCCGGGCCCGCCAGCGTGGTGTTGCGGCTGTGGAACACGTCGAGCTCGTCGTGGCTGTAGCGCAGGCCGCCGATGAGCCGCAGCGCGTCGCTCACGTTGACCGTCACCTGGCCGAACAGCGCGAGGTTCTTGAACAGCGAACCGAAAGTCGCGACGCCCGTCGGGGTGGTCGAGGCGAGCGCATTGGCGCTGCCGCAGGGGATCAGGACCCCCGCCGGAGCCCCGGGCGCGGCGATGCACTGGATCACGTTGCGCTGGAAGGTCCGCTCGGATTCGGCGCGCGAGTAGTAGGCGCCGAGGACGTAGTCGACGAACTGGCCGCCCGGTGAGGTCAGGCGCAGTTCCTGAGTCAGCGTGTTGGTCGTCTGCGGCCCGAGATCGTGCAGCTGCGGGAAGCCCACATAGGCCCGGTCGAGCCAGTCGCCGTCGCGGATCTCGGTGTTGTTCCATTCGCGGTAGGCGGTGATGCTGGTCAGCGTCAGATCGCCCAGGCCGATGTCCGCCTGGCCCGAAACGCCCCAGCCTTCCTCTTCGGTTGCGGTGACCAGGTTCTGCGTCACCCGCCGGGTGTTGGGCCCGAACGGGGTCGGCAGGACGGTGAAGGCAAGGCTGCTGGTAACCGCGCCGGTGCCGCTGATCGGATAAGTACCGATCACTTCGGCGCAGCAGTCGTCGTCGTTCTTGTGCCAGTCGGCGGCGAGGTAGATCCGCAGGTCGTCGCTCGGATCGTAGAGCAGCTGGCCGCGCGCGCCGTAGTGCCGGTACCCGTTGACCCAGTCGCCGACGGTGGTGTTGCGGATGTTCCCGTCGTAATCGCCGTAGAACGCGGTGAAGCGGCCGGCGAGCGCATCGCCCATCGGCAGGTTGAGCGAGCCCTTGAGCCGGAACTCGTTGCGGTCGAAATAGCTCGCCTCGACGGTGCCGCCGAGCTCGCGCTCGGGCATCCGGGTGGTGATGTTGATCACGCCGGCCGAAGCGTTCTTGCCGAACAGCGTCCCCTGCGGCCCGCGGAGCACTTCCATCTGGGCGATGTCGACGAGATCGCTGAACGCCTCGCCCGAGCGGGCGTAGACGACGCCGTCGACCACCGTCGACACCGAAGGCTCGCCGGCGATCGAGAAAGTGGCGGTGCCGACCCCGCGCAGGAAGATCGTCTGGTTGAGCGTGGTGCCCGATTTCAGGAAGTTGAGCGAGGGCACCATCTGCGAGGCGCTCTCGATCGACGGACGGGCCGCCATCTCGAGCGACTCGCCGGTCAGCGCGCTCACCGAAAGCGGGATGTCCTGGAGGTTCTCCGACCGCTTCTGCGCGGTGACC
The DNA here is from genome assembly GCA_041730635.1 of Cypionkella sp. Taxonomy (GTDB): domain Bacteria; phylum Pseudomonadota; class Alphaproteobacteria; order Sphingomonadales; family Sphingomonadaceae; genus Tsuneonella. Next base: position 7,301 of record JBGSBH010000010.1, on the reverse strand, counting down.
ACGATCTCGCCGGGAGCGACTTCTTCCTCGTCGTCTGCGCCGGTGCCGGACACGGCATCCTGCGCCATCGCGGGGGCGGCGAGCAATGCGGCAAGGCTCGCCGGCATCAGCGCGCTCGACGCGCGAAGAACCGTCTTCATGTGTTGACCTCCCTGCAAATCGCAAGGCCGATCAAAGCCTTGCGCTTGTTATGCGCGGCTCGGCGGTCGCCCGACCGGCCGCTTCGATGCTTGATTTGCGCAAATGGCCTTTATATGTCAAGCGGTGTCATAACGGGGCTGGCTGCTCGCAGAGTCCATTCGCGAGGCGGGTTGATCCTCTTCGCGCATCGAGGGAGCCGAGGTGGAATTCACCGCGATCGAGGAAGGCTTCGAGCTGTCTTTGCGCGACCGTTGCGTGCTGCGGCATTCAGTTGCCCGGCCGGCGGTCGCAATCGCGCGCGGCAGCCCGACCGTCGAGATGTTCCGCGGCAATTTCCGCATCGAGGATGCGCCCGCCGACCGGCGCGAGCTCATGGATTGGCGGCGAAGCGGCGACAGGGTCGATTTCGACGGCGCGCGCCTCGAATGGACTCGCGGCGGCACGCTGCGCCTGCGCGCGAGCGATCCGGCGCACGACCGGTTGTGGCTGCGGTTCCACGCGGCGCCGGGCGAGGCCGTGTGGGGCGGGGGCGAGCAGATGAGCTACCTCGCTCTCAATGGCCGCCGCTTCCCGATGTGGACCAGCGAGCCGGGGGTCGGGCGCGACAAGTCGACGGCGCTCACCCGGGCGATGGATCAGGCGGCGATGGCCGGCGGCGATTACTGGACGACCAACTACCCGCAGCCGACGTTCCTCACCTCGCGCTGGCTGGCGGTGCATCTCGACGCGAGCTGCTACAGCGCGCTCGATTTCTCCGACCCGGCGCGGCACGAAGTCGAGGTGTGGGCAAGCGAAGCGCGGTTCGAGCTGTTCGCCGAGGAAGGTCCGGCACCGCTGGTGGCCGCGCTTGCCGAGCGCTTCGGCAGGCAGCCTCGGCTGCCCGAATGGGCGATCGGCGGCGCGATCGTCGGGCTGAAATCGGGCGCATCGAGCTTCGAACGGCTGGACAGGTTCCTCGACGCCGGGGCGGCGGTGTCGGGCCTGTGGTGCGAGGATTGGGCGGGCATTCGCGAGACGAGCTTCGGCCGCCGGCTGTTCTGGGACTGGCAAATGGGCGAGCGCAGCGCCGCGCGCTACCCGCAGCTCGAGGCGCGGATCGCCGCGCTGGCCGAGCGCGACATTCGTTTCCTCGCTTATGCCAACCCCTACCTCGCGGTCGACGGCGAGCTGTTCGCCGAAGCCGCCGCCGGCGGCCATTTCGCGCTGCGCTGCGACAGCGACGAGCCCTACCTCGTCGATTTCGGCGAGTTCGACTGCGGGGTGGTCGATTTCACCCGCGCCGAGACCCGCGAATGGTTCGCCGAGCGCGTGCTCGCGCGCGAAATGCTCGACCGCGGGATCATCGGCTGGATGGCCGACTTCGGCGAATATCTTCCCACCGACCTGCGGCTCGCCGACGGCAGCGACCCGATGGAGGCGCACAACCGCTGGCCGGTGCTGTGGGCCGAAGTCAACGCGATGGCGCTCGAGAGCCGCGGCAAGGCCGGCGAGGCGCTGTTTTTCATGCGCGCCGGGTTCGCGGGCGTGCAGGCGCATTGCCCGCTGCTGTGGGCCGGTGACCAGTCGGTCGATTTCACCCGCCACGACGGGATCGGCACGGTGATCACCGCCGCGCTCTCGGCCGGGCTCGTCGGCAACGCCTACAGCCATTCGGACTGCGGCGGCTACACCTCGCTGCTCGGCAACGTGCGCAGCGAGGAGCTGTTGATGCGGTGGTGCGAGCTGGCCGCGTTCGCCCCGGTCATGCGCAGCCACGAGGGCAACCGGCCCGACGACAACCTGCAGTACGACAGCACGCCCGGACTCCTCGCCTGCTTCGCAGCGTGGAGCCGGGTCCACGCCGCGCTCGCGCCCTATGTCGGCACGCTGTGCGATGAGGCGGCGACGAGCGGCCTGCCGCTGCAACGGCTGCTGTTCCTCGAATACCCGGAGGACCCGGCGCTGTTCGCCATCCAGGACCAGTATCTGTACGGCGCCGACCTGCTGGTCGCTCCGGTAATCGACGAGGGCGCGCGCGAGCGCGTCGTCATCCTGCCGGGAGACGCGCCCTGGCGGCACGTGTGGAGCGGCGAGGACTTCGCGCCCGGCACGCACATGGTCGCCGCACCGCTCGGCCGGCCGCCGGTGTTCCACCGCGCCGACAGCCCGCACGCCGCGCTGTTCGCCGCCTTGCCCGAGGCGCTGGCGGCATGAGCGAGCGGGCCAACATCCGCGACGTCGCGGCGCGCGCCGGGGTGGCGGTCAAGACCGTCAGCCGGGTGCTCAACGGGCACCCTTACGTCAGCGCGGATACCCGCGAGCGGGTCGAGAGCGCGATGAAGGCGCTCGATTTCCGCCCGAGTGTGGCGGCGCGCATCCTGTCCGGCGCGAAGTCGAACCAGATCGCGCTGATCTACGACAACCACAGCCCCTACTACATGTTTCAGATCCAGAAAGGCTGCTGGGACGCCTGCCACGCCAAGGGCATCCGCCTGCTCGCGCAGCCGGTCGATATCGACGATCCCGACGTCGGCGAGCAGGTGCGCGGGCTGATCGGCGAAACGCACGTCGACGGGATCGTGCTGTCCTCGCCGGTGACCGACTGCGAACCGGTTCTGCGGACGCTCGACGCGCTGGACATTCCCTTCGTGCGCATCTCGCCCGGCACCAATCACGCGCTCACCAGCAGCGTGTTCATGGACGATGCCCAGGCCGCCGACGACATGACCACGCACCTGGTCAACTGCGGTCATCGGCGGATCGGCTTCGTCAAGGGGCACAAGAACCACCGCGCGAGCGAGGAGCGCCTGTTCGGCTATCGCCGCGCGCTCGGCCGGGCCGGCATCGCCTGCGACCCGGGCCTGGTGCGCGAGGGCGAGTTCGATTTCGACAGCGGGGTGCGCGCCGCGGCCGGGCTGCTCGACCTCGCCGATCCGCCGACCGCGATCTTCGCCTCGAACGACGATATGGCCGCCGGGGTTCTCGCCGAGGCGCACGGGCGGGGGATCGAGGTGCCGGCCGCGCTGTCGGTCGCCGGGTTCGACGACACCACGCTCGCGCGCACCGTCTGGCCGCCGTTGACCACGATACACCAGCCGATGGCCGAACTGGCGCATACGGCGGTGGAGATACTCATCGCCGGCGGTGAAACGGTGCACCGCCGCCTGCCCCACCAACTGGTCGAGCGCGGCTCGATCGCACCCCCGCTGCGGAGAATTTCATGAGCCAGTTGCCGGCACCCCCTGCCACGCGAACGCTGGGTGCAAGCGGGATCGCGGTCTCGCCGATCGCGTGGGGCATGTGGCGGCTCGCCGAGGGCGGCCGCACCCCCGCCGACGCCGCGCGGCTGGTGCACGCCGCGCTCGACAGCGGGATCACCCTGCTCGACACCGCCGACATCTACGGTTTCGACGGCCAGCGCGGGTTCGGCGATGCCGAGGCGCTGCTGGGTCAGGTGCTCGCGGCGGAGCCCGGCTTGCGCGACCGGATGGTGCTGGCGACCAAAGGCGGGATCATGCCGCCGCTGCCCTACGACCAGTCGGCGGCGTACCTCAGCGGCGCACTCGAGGCGTCGCTCCGGCGGCTCGGGTGCGAGACGATCGATCTCTACCAGGTTCACCGCCCGGATATCCTGACGCACCCGCAGGAACTCGCCCGCACGCTCGACGACGCGGTGACGAGCGGCAAGGTCCGCGCGCTGGGCGTGTCGAACTTCACCCCGGCGCAGATCGAGGCTCTCGCCGCGTTCCTCGGCCAACCCCTGGTGGCGACCCAACCCGAGATCAGCCCGCTGCGCATCGAGCCGTTCGAGAACGGCGAGCTCGACCAGGCGATGCGGCTCGGGCTGACCCCGCTCGCCTGGTCGCCGCTCGGCGGCGGGCGCTTGCTGTCGCCGGTGACCGAGCGCGAGCTCGCGGTAGCGGCCGAGCTCGACCGAATCGGCGCCTCGCAGGGGGCGAGCCGCAGCGTGGCGGCTTATTCCTGGCTGATGGCGCACCCGGCGGGGATCGTCCCGATCGTCGGATCGCAAAGCGCCGGACGGATTGCCGAAGCAGCGCAGGCGCTGGCGATGCGCTGGACGCGCGAAGATTGGTACGCGGTGCTCGTCGCCGCGCGAGGAGAGAACCTGCCATGACCCAGCCCCCCAACCAGCAGTGCGAAATCGCGTGGTTCTCCGCGCTGTGCGACGACGACTACGAGTTCCTCGGCGTGCCCGACCCGCAGCTCCAGTCGAGCTGGGAGCATTGCCGCAACATCGTGCTGCGCGCCGAAGAGGGCGGGTTCGACAATATCCTGCTGCCCTCCGGCTACCAGCTCGGGCTCGACACGACGGTGTTCGCCGCAGCGATGGCGCCGCTGGTGCGCCGCATCAAGCTCTTGTGGGCGACCCGCATCGGGGAGGACTGGCCGCCGCAGCTCGCCCGCCGGATCGCCACGCTCGATCGCATCCTCGGGCCCGACGCGAGCGGCACGCGCGGGCGGCTCAACGTCAACATCATCTCTTCCGACATGCCCGGGCAGGCGATGCCGGGCGGGCCGCGATACGGGCGGGCGACCGAGGTGATGAAGATCATCCGCGCGCTATTGAACGGCGAGAGCATCGACCACCAGGGCGAGCACTATCAGCTCAAGCTCGATCCGCCGCGGATTACCACGATCAGCGGCAAGTGCCCGCCGTTCTACTTCGGCGGCCTCAGCCACGAAGCGCGCGAGAGCGCCGCCGAGGCGTGCGACGTCTACCTGATGTGGCCCGACACGATGGACAAAGTGCGCGAGACGATCGCCGACATGAAGGCGCGCGCCGCGCGGTTCGGGCGCGAGCTCAAGTTCGGCTACCGCATCCACGTGATCGTCCGCGAGACCGAGGAAGAGGCGCGCGCCTACGCCGATCGGCTGCTGTCGAAGCTCGACGAGGAGGCCGGCAAGGCGATCCGCGAGAAGAGCCTCGATGCCGGGAACTACGGCGTCCAGCGCCAGGCCGAGCTGCGCAGCGCGGCCGGCGGCGACGGGTTCGTCGAAGACAACCTGTGGACCGGCATCGGCCGCGCCCGCTCCGGTTGCGGTGCCGCCATCGTCGGCACGCCGGACCAGGTGCTCGCCAAGCTGCGCGCCTACCAGGCCGAAGGGATCGAGGCGTTCATCCTGTCGGGGTACCCGCACGTCAACGAGTGCGACATGTTCGCCCGCTACGTCCTGCCGCAGATCGAGCACGGGCCGCTGAAGTTCTGACCCGGTGATCCCCGGCGCCAATCTTTACGACCTCGCCATAATCGGCGGCGGGGTGAAGGGGTGCGGAATCGCGCGCGATGCCGCCGGGCGCGGCGCGAACGTGCTGCTGCTGGAGGCGGGCGACCTTGCCGGGGGCACCTCTTCGGCCTCGACCAAGCTGATCCACGGGGGTCTGCGCTATCTCGAGCACTACGAGTTTGGCCTGGTGCGCGAGAGCCTGATCGAGCGCGAACGCTTGCTCGGCATCGCGCCGCACATCGCCTGGCCGCTGCGCTTCGTGCTGCCGCATGTCCCGGGCCTGCGCCCGCGCTGGCTGGTCCGCTCCGGCCTGTTTCTTTACGACCACATCGGCGGCCGGAAACGGCTGCCGGCGACCGAAACCGTCTCGCTCGCCAGCCACCCGGCCGGCGGCGCGGTCAAGCCCGAGTTCACCAGCGCCTTCGTCTATTCGGATTGCTGGGTCGACGATGCCCGGCTGGTGGTGCTGAACGCGCGCGACGCCGCCGACCGCGGCGCCGAGGTGCGCACCCACTGCCCGGTGACCGCGCTACGCCGCGAAGGCGGGCAGTGGACGATCGAGGCGGGCGGGGGGACGTTCGCTGCACGCGCCGTGGTCAATGCCGCCGGCCCGGCGGTGCTCGACGTCCTCGCCGCGGCCCGCGAGCGGCCCGACTACGCGATGCGGCTGGTGCGCGGCTCGCACATCGTGGTGCGCAAGCTGTTCGACCACCCGTTCGCCTACTTCTTCCAGCTTCCCGACGGGCGCATCTTCTTCGCCATCCCCTACGAGCAGGACTTCACGCTGATCGGCACCACCGACGTCGATCACGACGGCGGCCCGGTCGCCGCGAGTGAGGGGGAGATCGCCTACCTTTGCGAAGGCGCGAGCCGGTTCTTCCGCGCCGCGGTCACCCCGGCCGACGTGGTGTGGACGTACTCAGGCGTGCGTCCGCTGATCGACGACGGCTCGGGCCGGCCCGAGGCGGCGACGCGCGGCTACCGCCTCGACCTGTCGGACGAAGGCGAGGGCGCACCGTTGCTATCGGTCTACGGCGGCAAGATTACCACCTATCGGCACCTCGCGGAGGAAGCGGTGGACCGGCTCGCCGCGCGGCTGCCCGCGCTAGCGGGGCCGGCCTGGACCGGGGAGGCGGCGCTCCCCGGCGGCGATTTCGCCATCGACGGTGCGGCCGCGCTGGAGGCCGAGTTCGCGGCACGCTTCCCGCCCATGGCCGCCGCCGCGCGCCGGCTTATCCGCGCCTACGGCACCGCCGCCTTTACCATCTTCGCGGAGGAACCCGCCGGGCGCGATTTCGGCCATGGCCTGAGCGAAGCCGAAGTGCGCCACTTGATGGCACGCGAGTGGGCGAGGAGCGCGGACGACGTCCTCTGGCGGCGCACCAAGCTGGGCTTGCGCTTTTCGCCCCAGCAAGTCGCCGCACTCGAGGAATTCATGCTACAGGAGCGCACGCCATGACCACCCGCCGCAAGACCCGGATCGTCGGCATCGGCGGCACCGTTCACCCCGGCAGCTCGACCGAGCAGGCGCTGCGGCTTGCCACCGCGGCGGCCGAGGCCGCGGGGGCCGAGGTGACGGTGTTCGGCGGCGATTACCTGCGCGCGCTGCCGCACTACCGCGGCGAGGGCTACGGCATCGAGGATGGGGCGGCGTTCGTCGAAGCGGTGCGGCAGGCGGACGGGGTGATCGTCTCCGCGCCGGGCTACCACGGGTCGATCTCGGGGCTGGTCAAGAACGCGCTCGATTACCTCGAGGATCTGGCGAAGGATCCGCGCCCTTATCTCGACGGCCGGGCGGTCGGCCTGATCGCCATAGGCGGTGGCGATCAGGCGACGATGAGCACGCTGCAGACGCTGCGTCATTCCAGCGTGCGCTTCATCCAGTGCGCCGTGGCCTGCGCGTCCTGGTTGTCGCTGGCCTCCAGCTTCGCGAT
>JBGSBH010000009.1:0-20611 GCA_041730635.1 Cypionkella sp. | reverse complement strand
CGGTCTTCACCGCGCTGTCGTCGTAGAGCACCACCCGATCGTCGCGCGAAATGCCGAGCGCGGCCATCCGCGCGGCGAATTGCGTGGGCGTCGGCAGCGTGTTGGCGACCGCAGAAGCGGCGTCCTTGAGGCTGGCGAGGTCGAGGAACCGCGCGCCCGGGATATGTGCGGCGAGGAACTCGGCGCGCGCATCGCGGGCGGGATCGGTCGGGTGCGCGGTGGCGTCGAGCACCACGACGGTTTCGAGCGTGCCCGCCAGCCACTCGGTGCTCACCAGGCTGTCCATGGTCCGGACGCTAGCGGCCTCGTCGCGCCGCGTCGAGCGGGGTCAGTCGAGCGCCTTCTGCCCCACCGCGCGATAAGTCTGCGGCATTTCGTCGAGCCGGAACGGCTGCAGCCGCTGGCCGGCCGCTCCGGGCGGCTTGAGCCCGACGATGAACGTCCGCGCGATTGGCTCCATCCCCTGCGCGGTGGCGCGCACCCGCAGCAGCGGCACATAGACCACCGCCTTGCCGTGCGGGATCGGGCGGATCTCCGCCACCGGCAGGCGGAACTCGCCGGCGAACGACGCGCTCTCCCCGGGGTCGAGCCGGGTCAGCGACTGCACCGGGGTGAGCGCCATCGACGGATCGGCGAGCTGCTGCTCGGCGGGCACCCGCGCGTGGGCGGTGACGAGGTCGCCGCCGAAGCTCACGTTCTCGAGCGGTACCGGCCCGCGGTTGGTCACCTTGAGTTCGTAGCTCAACGTGGCGAACATCATGCTGCGCGCGAGCTGCTTGGCCTGCGCTTCGATCAGCAGCGCCGGCCCGGCGGGTGCTGTTGCCGAGGGCGCTGCGGCGGCAGCCGCATTCGCCGGAGCCGCGTCCACCCGTGGCCGCTCGATCTCCGGCGCTTCGGCCACGGCCGACCCGCCCCGCCGGCGCCGCAGGAACCACCAAGCGCCGGCGGCGCTCGCCGCTAGCAATGCCGCCCGCGCGGCCAGCCAGCCGAAGACGCCGCCGTCTTCCGCCTCGGCCGCCGGGCTGGCGGCGACCGGTGGGGGGGTGGAGGGGGCGGTAGGAAACGCCGCCGGCGCGCTTTCGGCCGGCGCGGCCGGGAAGGCGGCAGGGCTGTCGGCGATACCCGCCGAGTCTTCGGGGGCGACCGCCGCCGGCGGCGTGAAGCGCGGCGGCAACGTGCTGCCCCGCGGGGAGGCGAGCGGCCGCGGCGTGGCCCTTGCCGTCGGCGGGGGGCTGGGCGGGGGAGCGGCTTCGGTGGCCCGCGGCGCGGGCGCCGTCGGCGTGGGGGTGGGCGTGCGCGGACGGGTAAGGATCGGCGCATCCGGATCGACCGGGCCCTGGACGTCGGTCGGCGCCGGGGTCGGCTGGGTCGGCAGGCGGAACCCGCCGGGCGCGGGCGTGGCGGTTTCCTGCGCGGCCACGGGCGCGGTACCGGCGACGAGCGCGGCGAGGCTGGCGAGGATGAGCTGCTTCATGGGTTTCCCGGGCCGCGCAACCAAGCGTGGGAAGCGCTGAATAGGCACTGAATCGCCCGAGTCCACAGCCGCCTTGCGAGGCCGCTCAATTAGGCCCAGAGGCGCGGCATGAGCGACACACCCGCCCCCCGCCACCTCGGCCAGTCGAGCGCGCTGCCGGCCTCGCCCGAGCAGGCCGAGCTCGACTACGTCCCCAACCCGCGGCCGGGCGCGCTCTACCTCGTGCGCTTCGCCGCGCCCGAGTTCACCTCGCTGTGCCCGGTCACCGGCCAGCCCGACTTCGCCCACCTGGTGATCGACTACGCGCCGGGAGAAACGATCGTCGAATCGAAGAGCCTCAAGCTGTTCCTCGGAAGCTTTCGCAACCACTGCGGCTTCCACGAGGACGTGACCGTGGGGATCGGCCAGCGCCTCGCGCAAGAGATGCGCCCCCGCTGGCTGCGCATCGGCGGCTACTGGTACCCCCGCGGCGGCATCCCGATCGACGTGTTCTGGCAGACCGCCGCCCCGCCCGAGGGGCTGTGGGTGCCAGAGCAGGGCGTCGCCAGCTACCGCGGGCGGGGATAAGGAGCTAGTCCGGAAGGGCCGCATCCGACGGGTCTGTCAACCAGTCGGAACGACTGGGACTGGGTGGAAAGCGGACGTCCCTAAACTTCCCAAGTGCGTAGCATTGACGCTGCGCTCTCGTAGGTGCCTGCAAGTGCGGGAAGCTCATCATCATCCAAGCTGATCGTGAGCACCAAATCCCCAAAGGCGAGAGTCGCCTTGCAGAGGCCGGGATGTCCTTCGATCTCCATGCGGTGACAGCTTACAAAGGGCGCGTCCGCGCCAGAGGGTGTGTCTGGGCTGTAGGTCCAGAATGTTTCGTCGCCGTTCCTAGCCCAACCATAGCCTTGCCATTCGATGATCCGGCGGGCGCAGATCGTCCGCGAGACGTATCCGCCTCCATTAGCTTGTGCGCACACCGCTTCCCGCCCTTGAACTAAGACGGTCCTTTGTTGTCGCGGTTTGGCTTGTGGATTGAGGATGAAAATGAAACCTTCATCTTGCGACTTCGGCAGGAAGAAAGGGTAGTCACTCACAGGAATAAGATTGGCGGCGGGCACGTTGAACCGATGTCCGGCAACCTGCTGCTGCGCATTAGCGCAACCGGTCAATAGCAGAACCGTCGTCGCGCCTATGTAGATACATGACGACAGTGCTTGGCGGGCAGCAGACATGCGCGAATAGTGACGGTTGGTGCGAACGTCCGCAATGGGGTCGTCTGCAGCCGGTCCGAGGGGCGGTGGCTCGCACGAAAAGCGGGACCCCGGGTCAGGCCCGGGGCGACGAGTAACGAAGGTAAGGCGGTGGCCCACGATACCATTTTCCTACACGCGACTTCATGCCTACTGGTCCCGATTCGCGTTTTCTCGACCGGAGCAGCGGATCATGACCCCGACCCCACCACACAACCTCGCCCCGCGGCCTCGCCGCGATGGGTGGACACCCGCGCGGCGGCAGGCGTTCCTCGATCTCCTGCGGAGCGGCCTCGACGTTCGGCGGGCGGCGGCGCAGGTGGGGTTGTCGCGGTGCTCGGTCTATAAGCTTCGCGCGCGCGACGAGGGTTTCGCCGCAGCATGGGATGCGGCCTTGCGCGAGGCTCGCGCGGAGGAACAATCGCGCTTCGCCGCGCTGCTGATGGAGCGCTGCCCGTGGGCGCTCTCAGTGGACCTGGGAGGCACCGGGGAGGGGGTCGGTTCTCTCTCCAGGACACCGTCAACTGCGTCAGGCCTGTGTAAACTTCGCCGCGCCGAGGCCCGCCTTGCGCCGCCCCTCTGAGAGGCCCAGATGCGTGCCATGACCACCCGAACCGAGAGCGACACCTTCGGCCCCATCGAAGTACCGGCCGAGCGGCTGTGGGGCGCGCAGACGCAGCGCTCGTTACAGAACTTCAAGATCGGCGGCGAGACGATGCCGGCGCCGCTGATCCGCGCATTGGGCACGATCAAGCGCGCGGCGGCGGAGGCCAATGGCGAGCTCGGGGTGCTCGAGCTCCGGCTGGCCGAGGCGATCGTTACCGCGGCGCAGGAGGTCATCGACGGCAAGCTCGACGGCGAGTTCCCGCTGGTCGTCTGGCAGACCGGCTCGGGCACGCAGAGCAACATGAATGCCAACGAGGTGATCGCCAACCGCGCGATCCAGCTGCTCGGCGGCGAGCTGGGTTCGAAGACGCCGGTCCATCCCAACGACCACGTCAACATGAGCCAGAGCTCGAACGACACCTTCCCGAGCGCGATCAACGTGGCGGTCGCGGGCGAGATCGGGCGCGCCCTGCTGCCGGCGCTGCGGGCGATGCACGCCGATCTCGCCGCCAAGGCGGAAGGCTGGGGCGGCATCGTCAAAATCGGCCGCACCCACACGCAGGATGCGACCCCGCTCACGCTCGGGCAGGAGTTCTCCGGCTACACCGCGCAGGTCGAAGCGGCATCCACGCGGATCGAGCTGGCGCTGCCGGGGCTCTACGCGCTGGCGCAGGGCGGCACCGCGGTCGGCACCGGGCTCAACGCGCCCGAAGGGTTCGCCGCGCTGGTGGCCGAGAAGATCGCCGCCATCACGGGGCTGCCGTTCGTCAGCGCGCCCAACAAGTTCGCCGCGCTCGCCGCGCAGGACGAGCTGGTGTTCGCCCACGGCGCGCTCAATGCGCTGGCGGCGAGCCTCTACAAGATTGCCGGCGACATCCGCCTGCTCGGCTCGGGCCCGCGCGCCGGGCTCGGCGAGCTGGCGCTGCCCGAGAACGAGCCGGGCAGCTCGATCATGCCGGGGAAGGTCAACCCGACCCAGGTCGAGGCGCTGACCCAGGTCTGCATCGAGGTGTTCGGCAATCACGCCGCGGTGACCTTCGCCGGCAGCCAGGGCCAGTTCGAATTGAACACCTATCGCCCGGTGATGGCATGGAACGGCTTGCGGTCGGTGCGGCTGCTGGCCGATGCGGTGGTGAGCTTCACCGCGAACCTCCTCGCCGGCCTCGAGCCGCGGCGCGACAACATCGCCCGCGGGGTCGAGAACTCGCTGATGCTGGTCACCGCGCTGGCCCCGGAGATCGGCTACGACAAGGCAGCGGCGATCGCCAAGAAAGCGCACAAGGAAGGCACCACCTTGCGCGAGGCGGCGCTGGCCAGTGGGGTGAGCGAAACCGACTTCGACCGCCTCGTGCGGCCGGAAGAGATGGTGTGACGGAAGAGACAGGTCCGTTCGTCCTGAGGAGACCTTGAAGCCGTAGGCTGAAAGGTCGTCTCGAAGGACCCGGCGCGCTGAGGTGCTTCGAGACGGGTCTTCGCTACGCTTAGCCCCTCCTCAGCATGAACGGCTTTGGGCGTCACTCGTCAGCCAGCTCGATCCACACCGGGGTGTGGTCGCTGGTCTTCTCCCAGCTCCGCGGGGCGCGATCGACCTCGGCGGCGACCAGGCGCTCTTTCAGCGAGGGACTGAGCAGGAAGTGATCGATCCTGAGGCCGGCGTCGCGCGCGAAGGCGTCCCGGAAGTAGTCCCAGAAGGTGTAGATGGTCTCGTCCGGGTGCAGCGTGCGCAGCGCGTCGGTCCAGCCCTGGTCGACGAGCCGGAACCACGCCGCCCGCACTTCGGGCGCGAACAGCGCGTCGTCGAGCCAGCGCTCGGGTTTGTAGACATCCCGCTCGGTCGGCATGACATTGAAGTCGCCGAGCAGGATCACCGGCAGACCGCTCTCGATCAGCCCTTGGGCGTGCTCGATCAGCCGCTCGAACCAGCGGAGCTTGTAGTCGAACTTGGGGCCCGGGCGCGGATTGCCGTTGGGGAGGTAAAGCGCGCCGAACAGCACCCCGTTGATCGCCGCCTCGAGGTAGCGGCTGTGGCTGTCGTCGGGATCGCCGGGGAGGCCGCGGCGGGTCTCGCGGATCTCGCCCACCCGGCTCAGCAGCGCGACGCCGTTCCAGCGGCTCTGCCCGTGCCAGATCGCGTCGTAGCCGAGCCGGCGGATGGCCTGGGCCGGGAACTTCTCGTCGGGCGCCTTCAGCTCCTGCAGCGCGACCACGTCGGGCGCGGCCTCCTCCAGCCAGCGCAGCAACACCGGCAGCCGCCCGTTGATCCCGTTGACGTTGTAGGTCGCAATCTTCACCGCGCAGCGAACGCGCGAGCGGCGTGAATGGTGCCGGCTGAGGGATTTGAACCCCCGACCTTCGGTTTACAAAACCGCTGCACTACCACTGTGCTAAGCCGGCGTTGGAAAAACCCGTAGCGTTACAGGGCGCCAAAGGTCCAGCCTTCGGTTTGGGCGATGTCAGGCGTCATCGCGTCAGGCTGCCAGTACTCCGGCCGGTGCGCCACGGCGCGCAACCACGCAGCCGCCAGCAACGCGTCAGAGCGGTGATCGTCGATCGGGCCGCGCCCGCGCACCGGCGCGCTGCCGAGCGCGGCGAGCGCTTCGTTGAGCTCGGCGAAAGTGCGCAGCTTGCTGCGCGAAGCGGTGCGGCCGGCGGCGATGGCGGCGATGGTGGTATAGATCTCCACCGCGACCGAGCCGTGCTCTGACAGCGGGTCGAACGGCCACAGCGGCAGGCGGCCGTCGAGCCGGTGGAGCACGCGCATGCCGGTGAGGCTGGCCTTGCCCACCTGGCTCGCGCCGACGAGGTTGAAGTTGCTCGTCGGCCGGCAGCCCAGAGCGATCTGGCCGACCCGCTCGGTCACCCGCAGCCGGCCGATCCCGCCGCCGAACAGGTCGCCCTCGCGCCCGCCGTGGCGGCGGTAGTGCCGGGCGATCTCCGGATGATCGACGAAGCTACCCGCGGCGAGGTGCAGTTCCGCGGCGCATAACCGCTCGACCAGCGCCCACAGCGCGCGGGCGTCGGCCGGGGTGTTGGCCCACCCCGGAAAATAAGCCCCGCAGTCGGCGAAGGCGAGCGATCCCGAGATGTCGAGCCCGACGAGGGTGGCGGGCGGCATCCGGCGAAGCATCCAATCGGCGACCTCGCCGCGCGACCAGCGGTGCCCGGGCCGCACGATCCGCGGCGCCGCGTCGCCCGCGGAGCAGATCGCCAGCGCGATCCCCGCGTGCCGCTCGCCCGCCGCGCCGGACCAGTCGATGGCGGCGAAGTGGTCGAAACGTCTCAAAGATGTGATCCCCCGCGAATGCGGGGGTCTCGGGAGAAGAAGCGCCAACCGGCCCGCGGTCCCCGCCTGCCCGGGGACTCACTCACTTGCGCGCTCCTCCCGCAGCCGGCGCCAGTAGTCGAGCCGCTTCTTCACCTCGCGCTCGAAGCCGCGCTCGACCGGCTGGTAGAAGCATTGCCGGCCGAGCTCGTCGGGCCAGTAGTCGGCGCCCGAGAAGCCCTCGTCGGCGTCGTGGTCGTAGGCGTATCCCTTGCCGTAGCCGATGTCCTTCATCAGCCGGGTGGGGGCGTTGAGGATATGCGCCGGCGGCATCAGGCTGCCGGTCTCGCGCGCGCTCTTCCACGCGGCTTTCTGCGCCAGATAGGCGGCGTTCGACTTGGGCGCGGCGGCGCAGTAGAGGCACGCCTGGACGATCGCCAGCTCGCCTTCGGGCGAGCCGAGGAAGTCGTAGGCGTCCTTGGCGGCGAGGCACTGGACCAGCGCCTGCGGGTCGGCGAGGCCGATGTCCTCCACCGCCGCGCGCACCAGCCGGCGCAGCACGAACAGCGGCTGCTCGCCCGCCACAAGCATCCGCGCGAGGTAGTAGAGCGCGGCGTCCGGGTCCGAGCCGCGCAGCGCCTTGTGCCAGGCGGAGATGAGATTGTAATGCCCCTCGCGGTCCTTGTCGTAAACCGCCACGCGACGCTGCAGGAACCGGCCGAGCTCGCCCGGATCGAGCGGATGGTCGGGCCGGGCGGCGTAGAGCGTTTCGACCTGGTTGAGGAGGAAGCGCCCGTCGCCATCGGCGCTGGCGATCAGCGCCTCGCGCGCTTCCGAGGTGAGCGGCAGCGGGTCTTCGAGTGCCTCGGCCCGGTCGAGCAAGCGGCCGAGCGCCGCCGCATCGAGCCGGCGCAGGATCAGCACTTGCGCCCGGGAAAGCAGCGCGGCGTTGAGCTCGAAGCTGGGGTTTTCGGTCGTGGCGCCGACGAGGGTGACCGTGCCGCGCTCGACGAACGGCAGGAAGCCGTCCTGCTGCGCGCGGTTGAAGCGGTGGATCTCGTCCACGAACAACAGCGTGCGCTGGCCCGCGGCGGCTGCCTTGTCGGCTTCGGCGAACACTTTCTTGAGATCGGCGACCCCGCTGAAGACCGCGCTGATGGCGACGAAGCGCATACCGACGGCGTCGGCCAGCAGACGGGCGATGCTGGTCTTGCCGGTCCCCGGCGGGCCCCACAGGATCATGCTGGCGAGCCGCCGCGCGGCGACCATCCGCCCGATCGCTCCCTCGGGTCCGGTGAGGTGTTCCTGCCCGACGACCTCGTCGAGCGCGCGCGGCCGCAGCCGGTCGGCGAGCGGCCCGCCGGCGAGTGCTTCCTCGCGCTTCGGCTGCGGGTCGTCGGAAAACAGGTCGGCCATCGCGCCCCGAGATAGGCGCGACACCCGCCTGGCGCGAGAGGCCTTGCATCCCGGTCTCAAAGATATATCTTGGAAATATCTTCGAGGAGGATCGAGATGCGGCATTGTTACGAGCGGGACGTTCACCAGGCCTTCAAGGCGGCAATGGCCGCGAAGATGGCGGCACGCGCCGCAGGTCGGGGTTGGGACGGCGACGGGGTGTTCGGTCCGCACGGCCCGTTCGGTCCCAACGGGCCGTGGGGCCCCGGCGGCCCGTTCGGTCCACGAGGCCCGTGGGGCCCGGGCGGGCGCGGGCGGCGCGAGCGGATGTTCGGCCAGGGCGAGCTGCGGCTCGCGCTGCTCAAGCTGCTCGCCGATGCGCCGCGGCACGGCTACGAGCTGATCAAGGCGATCGAGGAGATGACCGGGGGCGTCTATGCCCCGAGCCCAGGGACGGTCTATCCCACGCTGCAGCTGCTCGCCGACGAGGGGGCGATCGAGGAAGTCGGCGAGGCGAGCCCGCGCAAGGCTTTCGCCGCCACCGCGCAGGGGCGCCAGGAGCTGGCCGACCGGGCGGACGAGGTCGAAGCCCTGTTCGCTCGGCTGACCGAGCACGGCGAGAAGCAGCAGCGCCACAAGTCGCCGCACCTGTTCCGCGCGATGGACAATCTCGCGCAAGTGCTCAAGCACAAGGCGAAGGCAGGCGAGCTCGACGAGGAGGCGCTGAACGCGATCGTCGACCTGATCGACGAGATGGCCAAGCGCATCGAACGCCTCTGACGCCGCGCGTTTGGCGGCCGCCCACCCGCGTGGTATCCTGCCCCGGGGTCGCGCTTGGGGGAGGTCACTATGGATGACGCACTCGAAGGGCGGGCGGCTCACGCTGGCGCGCCCTGGCACCTGTGGGCGGTCGGCATCGTCTCGCTGCTGTGGAATGCGTTCGGCGGCTACGACTACACGATGACCCAGTTGCGCGATCCCGCCTATCTTGGGATGTTCGCCGACCAGATGGGCATGTCGCTGGCCGAGGTCGAAGCGTTCTTCGACAGCTTTCCGGCCTGGGCGAGCGCGCTGTGGGCGATCGGCGTGTGGGGATCGGTGCTCGGCTCGCTGCTGCTGCTGGCGCGCTCGCGCCATGCGGCGAGCGCCTTCCTGGTCTCGCTGATCGCCGCCGCGCTGAGCTTTCTCTACCAGATGACGCTCGACCTGCCGCCGGCGATGGAAACCGGCTTCAACCGGTTCATGCCGCTGGTGATCCTCGCGGCGATCGTGCTGCAGTGGTGGTACGCCCGCCGGCAAGCCGCCGCCGGGGTGCTGCGCTAGCGCCCCCGGGCGGCCAGTACCCGCAAATAAGTGTCCGCCACGGCGCAGTTGATCGCGTCCCATTCGAACGCCTGCGCCCGCGCGTGGCCCGCCTCGCCATGCGCGCGGCGCAACGCGGGATCGGCGATGTAGCGCGCGAGGCGGTCGGCGTAGCCGGCGACATCGCCGGGCTGGACGAGGAAGCCGTTGACGCCGTCCTCGACCAGGCTCGCCGCGCCGGTCGCGTCGGCGGCGACCACCGGCACCCCGCAGGCCATCGCCTCGAGCGTCACGTTGCCGAAAGTCTCCGTCACGCTCGGGTTGAGCAGCACGTCGAGCGACGCGACCGCCCGGCCGAGATCGGCGCCCCCCTGGAACCCGACGAAGCACGCCTCGGGCATCCGCTGCTGGAACTCGGTGCGGGCGGGCCCTTCGCCGATCACCAGCACCTTGTGCGCCACGCCGCGGCGGGCGAGCGCGTCGATCGCATCGGCGAATGTGGCGAGGCCCTTCTCGCGCACCAGCCGGCCGAGGAAGCCGACCACGACCTCGTCGGCGGCGAAGCCGAGCGAGCGCCGCCAGGCAAGGTCGCGCCGCTGCGGGTTGAAGATCGCGTGCTCGACCCCGCGCGACCACAACCCGATGTCGTCGTTCATGCCCTGCGCGCGCAGCGTCTCGATCATGCTGGGGGAAGGGGTGATGAGCGCGTCGCAGCGGCGGTAGAGCTTGCGCAGCCATGCCTCGACCGCCGGCTCCATGAAGCCGAGCTTGTAGTAGCGGGGATAGGTCTCGAAGCGGGTGTGCACGCTGGCGACGACCGGCAGGCTGCGCTCGCGGGCCCAGCGGGCCGCCTCCCGCGCGGCGAAGTCGGGCGAGGAGATATGCACCAGATGCGGATCGAACGCCGCCAGGTCCGCGCGAACCCGCGACCCGAGCCAGGTCGGCACCCGATATTCGCTGCGGCCCGGGATGGCAATCGACGGCAGGCTGACGAGCTCGCCCTGGGGCTCGAACGGCGGGTGTGCGACGGTCGGCGAGTAGACCCGGACCCGGGCGCCCTGCCGGATGAGGTACTCGACCAGGCGGTTGAGCGCCTTGTTCGCGCCGTCCACCGTCATCGCATAGTTGCCGCTGAACAGCGCAACGCGAAGGTCGGAGACGTGCATTGCGCGGCCCATAGAAAAGCCTGGCGATTTTGGCGAGAGCGCGGGCACGAAAACCCGATCGGCGCGGTGGGCGTAACGGATTTGCGCCTTGACATGCTGCGGCGCAACATTAGTGCGGCGGGTGGGCCACGCGGTCCCAACGCCGCGCGTGCTCTCTGCAAGGAGAGTTTGACATGACTGCCACCCCCGCGCCCCCGGCGATCAAGCCGGCGCGCCCGTTTTTCTCTTCCGGACCCTGCGCCAAGCCGCCGGGCTGGTCTCCCGACAAGCTCAGCCTCGCATCGCTCGGGCGCTCGCACCGCTCGAAGCTCGGCAAGGCGCGGCTCGCCTACTGCATCGAACTGATCCGCGAGGTGCTCGAGGTGCCCGCGACGCATCGCATCGGCATCGTCCCCGGATCGGATACCGGCGCGGTCGAGATGGCGATGTGGACGATGCTCGGGGCGCGGCCCGTCACCACGCTCGCCTGGGAAAGCTTCGGCGAGGGCTGGGTGACCGACGCGGTCAAGCAGCTCAAGCTCGATCCCACGGTGATCCGCGCCGATTACGGCGAGCTGCCCGATCTCGGCCAGGTCGACTGGTCGAGCGACGTGATCTTCACGTGGAACGGCACCACCTCGGGCGTGCGCGTGCCGGACGGGGAGTGGATCGCGGCCGACCGCGATGGGCTTTGCATCGCCGACGCGACCAGCGCGGTGTTCGCGCAGGAGATCGCCTGGGACAAAATCGATGTGCTGACCTTCTCCTGGCAGAAGGTGCTCGGCGGCGAAGGCGCGCACGGGGTGCTGATCCTCGGCCCCCGCGCGGTCGAGCGGCTCGAGAGCTATACGCCGGAGTGGCCATTGCCCAAGGTCTTCCGACTGACGTCGAAGGGCAAGCTCGCCGAAGGCGTGTTCAAGGGCGAGACGATCAACACCCCGTCGATGCTGGCGGTCGAGGATGCGATCTTCGCGCTCGAATGGGGCCGGTCGATCGGCGGGCTGGCGGCCTTGAAGGCGCGCGCCGACGCCAATGCCGCCGCGCTCGACCGGATCGTCGAGGCGCGCGACTGACTCGGCCACCTCGCGGCCGATCCGGCCACGCGCTCCAACACCAGCGTCTGCCTGACGGTGGACGGCGCCGACGAGGCCCGGATCAAGGCGATGGCGGCGCTGCTCGAAGAGCACGATGCGGCCTACGACATCGCCGGCTACCGCGATGCGCCGCCGGGCCTACGCATCTGGTGCGGGGCGACGGTCGACACCGCCGACATCGAGGCGCTCGGGCCGTGGCTCGATTGGGCCTACGAAGCCACCGCGTAGCGTGAGTCCCCGCGGAGGCGGGGACCCTCAGGCCGCATTGCTCGATCGCACTTGGTCCCCGCCTTCGCGGGGGACTCACACAGGACCGACACGATGACCACCAAGCCCAAAGTCCTCATCTCCGACAAGATGGACCCCAACGCCGCGCGCATCTTCGCGGAGCGCGGCTGCGAGGTCGACGTCATCACCGGCGAAACACCCGAGCAACTGAAGGCGCGGATCGGCGAGTACGACGGCCTAGCGATCCGCAGCTCGACCAAGGTCACCCGCGAGATCCTCGACGCGGCGACCCGGCTCAAGGTCATCGGCCGCGCCGGCATCGGGGTCGACAACGTCGACATCCCCTACGCCAGCTCCAAGGGCGTGGTGGTGATGAACACCCCGTTCGGCAACTCGATCACCACCGCCGAGCACGCGATCGCGCTGATGTTCGCGCTCGCGCGGCAGATTCCGGAAGCGAACGCGCAGACCCAGGCGGGCCAATGGCCGAAGAGCGGCTTCATGGGGGTCGAGCTGACCGGCAAGACGCTCGGCCTGATCGGTGCGGGCAACATCGGCTCGATCGTCGCTGCGCGCGCGCTCGGTCTCAAGATGAAGGTCGTGGCCTACGACCCGTTCCTGACCGAAGAGCGGGCGATCGAGCTGGGCGTGGAGAAAGCCGATCTCGAGACCCTGCTGACCAAGGCCGACTTCATCACGCTGCACACCCCGCTGACCGAGCAGACCCGCAACATCCTGAGCCGCGAGCGGCTGGAGAAGACCAAGCCGGGGGTGCGGATCGTCAACTGCGCGCGCGGCGGGCTGATCGACGAGGCGGCATTGAAGGACCTGCTCGAGAGCGGGCATGTCGCGGGCGCCGCGCTCGACGTGTTCGCCACCGAGCCGGCGACGGAATCGCCGCTGTTCGGCACGAAGAACTTCATCTGCACTCCGCATCTGGGCGCGAGCACCACCGAGGCGCAGGTCAACGTCGCGCTCCAGGTCGCCGAGCAGATGGCCGATTACCTGGTGAACGGCGGGGTCACCAACGCGCTCAACATGCCCTCGCTGAGCGCGGAAGAGGCGCCCAAGCTGCGCCCGTACATGAAGCTCGCCGAGAACCTCGGCAGCCTCGTCGGCCAGCTTGCGCGCGGGAATCTGACGCAGATTTCGATCGAGCGCGAAGGCGCGGCGGCCGAGCTGTCGGGCAAGCCGCTCGAGGCCGCGGTGCTCGCCGGGTTCATGCGCCGCTATTCGGACAGCGTGAACATGGTCAACGCGCCCTACCTCGCCAAGGAGCGGGGGATGGACGTGCGCTCGATCCGCCACGAGCGCGAAGGCGCGTACAACACGCTGATCCGGGTCACCGTGGGCACCAGCCAGGGCGACCGCTCGGTCGCCGGCACGCTGTTCGGGCAGGACAACCCGCGCCTCGTCGAAATCTTCGGCATCGGGATCGAAGCCGAGCTCGCCGGGCACATGCTGTACATCGTCAACGAGGACGCGCCGGGCTTCATCGGGCGGATCGGCACGCTGTTGGGCGAAGCCGGGATCAACATCGGCACCTTCCACCTCGGCCGCCGCGACGCGGGCGGGGAGGCGGTGCTGCTGCTGTCGGTCGACCAGGCGATCCCGAGGGAGGTGATCGAACGGGCGCAGGCGCTGCAGGGGGTGAAGACCGTCGTGGCGCTGGAGTTCTGACGTGCTTCGAGACGGCGCCTCGGCCTGCGGCCTCGCCACCTCCCCAGCACGAACGGAGGTTGCAAATTTCCCCGTTCGTCCTGAGGAGGGCTCGAACCCGGAGGGTGAACGCCTGTTTCGAAGGACCCAATGACCGATCCCGCCGCCGATCTGCTCCCCGTGGGGCTGGAGGACCGCTTGCCGGCCTCCGCGCGGGCGCTCACTTCGGCGCGCCGCGCGGCGCTCGATGCGATGGATGCGCACGGCTACGACCGGGTGATCCCGCCGCTGATCGAGTTCGAGAAATCGATGGCGGCACGGATGAGCGGCCTCGCCACGCGGCGGATGTTCCGTTTCGTCGACCCGGCGAGCCTGCGCACGCTCGCGTTGCGCTCGGACATTACCGCTCAGGTCGGCCGCATCGCCGCGACCAGCCTCGCCGGCCGACCGCGCCCGTTGCGGTTGTGCTACGCGGGCGAGGTGGCGGTGATCGCCGCCGACCAGCTCGATCCGGCGCGCCAGCGGCTGCAGCTCGGCGCCGAACTGATCGGAAGCGATGCGGTCGCCGCCGCGGGCGAGGTGGTCGGGCTCGCGATCGAGGCTCTCGCCGCCGCCGGCGCACAGGATATCTCGGTCGATTTCACGCTTCCCGATCTGGTCGACACGCTGGCAGCCGAGGCCTTCCCGCTTGCTCCCGATCGGATCGAGCGCGTTCGCCGCGAACTCGACGCGAAGGATGCCGGCGCGCTGAAGGACGCAGGCGGCGCGGCGTATCTGCCGCTGCTCTACGCCGCCGGCCCGTTCGAAGCGGCCATCGAGCGACTGGCATCGATCGACGCCGGAGGCGCGCTGGCGAGCCGCATCGAAGGCCTGCGCGCGATCGCCGCGCGCGTGGCCGGCGCCGCGCGGATCACCCTCGATCCGACCGAGCGCCACGGGTTCGAGTACCAGAGCTGGTTCGGCTTCACGCTCTACGCGCAAGGGGTGCGCGGCACGCTCGGCCGCGGCGGCACCTACCGCATCGGCGGCAGCGACGAGCCCGCGAGCGGCTTCACGCTGTACATCGATCCGCTGGTCGACGCGCTCGGCGCCGCGCTGGGCGACGCGCAGGGTCGCGACCTCCTCTACCTGCCGCCCGGCCACGACCCGCAGGTCGCCGCGCGGCTGCGCGCGATCGGCTGGCGCACGCTCGCCGCACTGGAAGAGGGCGAAGATTGCCGCGCGCTTGGCTGCAGTCACCGGCTGGTTGGCAGCGAGCCGCAAAGGCTCTAGCCCCCCGCCGCCCCGAGAAGGAAAACATGCTTTGGCCAACGTGACCGTGATCGGCACCCAGTGGGGTGACGAGGGCAAGGGCAAGATCGTCGACTGGCTGGCCAGCCGGGCGGACGCGGTCGTGCGCTTCCAGGGCGGCCACAACGCCGGCCACACGCTGGTCGTCGGCAACACCACCTACAAGTTGAGCCTGCTGCCGAGCGGGATCGTCACCGGCACGCTGAGCATCATCGGCAACGGCGTGGTGCTCGATCCCTGGCACTTGCAGAGCGAGATCGCCAGGCTCGAAGGGCAGGGGGTGGCGATCAACCCCGACAACTTCGCGATCGCCGACAACTGCGCGCTGATCCTGCCGCTGCACCGCGACCTCGACGGCTTGCGCGAAACCGCCGCCGGGGCGGGCAAGATCGGCACCACCGGGCGCGGGATCGGTCCGGCTTACGAGGACAAAGTCGGCCGCCGCGCGATCCGCGTCTGCGACCTCGCGCACCTCGACCACCTTGAGCCGCAGCTCGACCGCCTGTGCGCGCATCACGATGCGCTGCGTGCCGGGTTCGGCCAGCCGCCGGTCGACCGCGGGGGCCTGCTCGATCAGTTGCGCGAGATTGCCCCGTCGGTGCTGCAATACGCCCAGCCGGTGTGGAAGCGGCTGAAGAAAGTCCGCAAGGCCGGGGCCAAGATCCTGTTCGAGGGCGCGCAGGGCGTGCTGCTCGATGTCGATCACGGGACTTATCCGTTCGTCACCAGCTCGAACACCGTCAGCGGCAGCGCCGCGGCGGGATCGGGGCTGGGGCCGGGCGCGACCGGCTTCGTGCTCGGGATCGTCAAGGCCTACACCACCCGCGTCGGCAGCGGCCCGTTCCCGACCGAGCTCGACGACGAGGTCGGCCAGCGGCTCGGCGAACGCGGGCACGAGTTCGGCACCGTCACCGGGCGCAAGCGCCGCTGCGGCTGGTTCGATGCGGTGCTGGTGCGCCAGTCGTGCGCGATCTCGGGGGTGACCGGCATTGCGCTGACCAAGCTCGACGTGCTCGACGGGTTCGACAGCGTGAAGATCTGCACCGGTTATCGTCTGCGCGGCCGCATTCTCGACTACTTCCCCTCGCACGCCGCCGATCAGGCCGCGGTCGAGCCGATCTACGAGGAGATGGACGGCTGGCGCGAGACCACGGCGGGCGCGCGTTCGTGGGCCGATCTGCCGGCGCAGGCGATCAAGTACATCAGCCGGGTGCAGGAGCTGATCGAGACCCCGGTGGCGCTGGTCTCCACCAGCCCCGAGCGCGAGGACACGATCCTGGTGCGCGACCCGTTCGCCGACTGAGCGCGTTGACTCGGGCACCTGCGGTGCGCACCCTTCGCAAGAGGGATGCACAGGGGGCGCAAGCGTGGGGCAAGCGGATTTCTCGTATGGGCCGGGAGGAGCCGACGCGCTCGCCTGCGTCGCGGCGGTCTATGCCGCGGACCCGGCCGGCGCCGCCGCACTGCGGGACGACGTCGCTGCGGCGGGCTACGGCGTGGTCGATTACGATCTCCTCGCCGAGGTCCACGGCGCTGCCGGGCCGCTGCCGGGCGACGTGCTCGTGGTCGATTGCCCCCAGGCCGACGGCGCGACGATCGCCGCGCTGATGCAGCTCGACCTGCGCGCGGGCGCGGCGGCCCATCCGCTGATCGTCTGCACCTCGATAGCCGCCCTCGATACCGTGTTCGCCTGCCTCGATCGGTCGGCTGCGCAAGTGCTGGTCGAGCCGACTACGGGCGAACGCGTAATTGCGCTGGGCAGAGCGTTAACCATGATCCCGCGAATGGCGGTGCGCGAGCGCGAGGAGGCTGACCGGGTCGCGCTGCTGCGGCTGACCGAGCAGGTCGCCGAGGTCGCCCGCCAGATCGACCGCCTGGCGAGCGGCCAGCCGCGGGCGTTCCGACTCGAATCGCCAAACGACGATTTCGCCGGCGACGACGGCGAGCGGGCCTTGATCCGGCCGCCCCGGCCCCCGCTGCCCGACCCCCGGCTGGTGCGGCGGATCATCCGCCAGCGCCGGCTGCGAGCCGACTACTTCGGGCAGGAACTGTTCGCCGATCCAGCCTGGGACATCCTGCTCGATCTCACCGCGGCGCGGGCGGAGCATGTGCGCGTGTCGGTGACCAGCCTGTGCATCGCCAGCGGGGTCCCCCCGACCACCGCGCTGCGATGGATCGGCCAGATGACCGAAGCCGGCCTGCTTGAGCGCGAGGACGACGACAGCGACCGGCGGCGTGCGTTCATCCGCCTGAGCGATCGCGCCGCCGACGCGATGGCGCGTTACTTCGCGGAGCTGGGCAAGGATGCGAGGTCGCTGATCTAGCCCACTTGCGCCGACCCCGGGCCCGCCGCTGCCTCCCGTTGGCAATTCGGCAACGAATACCCGCTAGGCAGAACCCGGGTCGCATGGGGTTTTCAGGCCTTGATCGAAGTCCAGATCCAGAACGAGACGCACCAGACCGAGCACACGATCCGCTTCGCCGCGGTGCCGCGGATCGGCGAGGGCATCCGCCTGCGCGAGCCCGACGGCTGCTGGGCGAGCTACGACGTGCTCGATCTGTGGTACCAGAAAGCCGATTACGGCGACGTCTGGGTGCCGTACCTCCACGTCTGCATGACCCCGTCGGACAAGGCCGCGCTGGCGCCGCCGGCTCCCGCCCCGCGGCCGCTGGGCGACACGATGCACGGCGAGGAGCGGCCGGTCTACGGCGAAGAGGAGTTCGTGTCATTCACGGCCTGATCAAACGCCTGAACGGGTCGGGCGAGGTCGCTCCGCCCCGGGTCGCCGAGCCCGCTCCGGCCGAGCCGGTTGCCACTCACGTCACTCAGCGCATCTGCCTGCTGGTCGACGATTCGCGGATGATCCGCAAGGTCGCCCGGCGGATCGTCGAGAGCGTCGGCTATGCGGTGGTCGAGGCCGAGAACGGCGAAGAAGGCCTCGCGCGGTGCCGCGCGGGCATGCCCGACCTCGTGATCACCGACTGGAACATGCCGGTGATGAGCGGCATCGAATTCGTCACCGCGCTGCGCGCGATCCCCACCGCGCGCCCGCCGCGGGTGGTGTTCTGCACGACGAACTCGGGCGCCAAGGACATTCACAAGGGCATCGCCGCCGGCGCCGACGAATACGTCATCAAGCCGTTCGACGAAGCCGCGCTGCTGAGCCGGCTGCAGGCGGTCGGCGCGGCCTAGCCGCGCGCCGTCCAGCGCACGATTACCGTTCGCCCGCGAGGCGCCATCTCGAGGGGCCCGCGCATCGCGTCGGCCCGGGCGCGATCGAGTACTGCGGCGGGAACTTCGGCGTCGTGCAGGACAGTATCGGCTTCGCCCAGCCAGCGCGCCTCGCGCAGCGTGAGGTCGTCGGGGTCGGCGCTGGCGAGCACGATCGTCCGCGCCTCGGCGGGCTCGACCTCGTCCGCGCTCTCGAGCCATTGTGCGACGCGCCCCGGCGAACCTTCGTCGAGCGGGTCGAGAGCGCCGCCGGCGGTGAGCGCGCGGTCGAGCGCCCGGCGCCGGTCGTCGGCTTGCGGCCAGCGCGCGCGCAGGGCTTCGCGGGCGGATTGGATCGCGCGGGCGAGCGGCCCCACCGACGGGGGGACGATCGCCTCGAGCCGCAGGCGCAACTGCTTGGCGAGGCCCGCCGAAGCCCCGGCGGTGCCCACCGCGACAAGCACCGGATCGCGCTCGAGCAGGCTGGGCACGGTGAAGTCGCACAGCTCCGGCCTGTCCACCACGTTGACCAGCAACCCGCGTCGGCGGAGCCGCAGCGCCGCGGCCTCCGCCTGGCGCGCATCGTCGAGCGCGACGAACGCCAGCCGCGCGTAGTGCGCTTCTTCCTCGCCGCAGCACGCCGCCCCGGCGCGCTCCACGAGCCGGCGCTTGGCCCCGGCGGCGGGCCCGCCGCCGAGCACGACCACCCGCTCCCCCGCCACCCGGTGGAACAGCGGCAGCGCGCTCAGAGCCATTCGGGCACTTTCTCCGCGTTCATGATCGCGTACGGATCGATCCGCTCGGCGACCACCGCGAACCGATCCCCGTCGACCAGCACCTCGGGCACGTAGCCGCGGCTGTTGTAGCTCGACGCCATCGTCGCGCCATAAGCCCCGGCGGTGCGAAAGACCGCGAGGTCGCCCGCTTGCAGCGCGTCCATCTCGCGATCCATCGCGAACGTGTCGCCGGTCTCGCAGATCGGCCCGACGATGTGCGCGGTGCACCGCTCGCCGGTGGGCGCGACCGCGTCGATGTCATGCCACGCGCCGTAGAGCGCAGGGCGCGCCAGATCGTTCATCGCCGCGTCGACCACCACGAACGGCGGGCCGTTGCCGCCGCGCTTCACCCGGATCACGCGGGTGAGCAGCACCCCGGCATTGCCGGCGATGACCCGCCCCGGCTCGAACGACAGCCGCACGCCCCAGCCGGCGGTCACCCGGGCGACCATCGCGCCGTATTCGGCCGGGGTCGGGTACGCCTCCTCCTTGCGGTACGGCACGCCGAGGCCGCCGCCGAGGTCGGCGTGAGTCACGGTTTGCCCGGTCGCGCGGAGCTCGGCGATCAAGGCGCCGAGCTTGTCGTACGCGCTCGCGAGCGGTTCGAGCGACTGCAACTGGCTGCCGATGTGCACCGCCACGCCGCGCATCTGCAGGCCCGGCTCGCCCGCCAACGCCGCATAGATCGGTGCCGCCCGGTCGAGCGGGACGCCGAACTTGTTCTCGCGCTTGCCGGTGGAGATTTTCTCGTGCGTGCGCGCATCGACGTCGGGGTTGACCCGCAGCGCGCAGGCCACCCGCACCCCGCGCGCTGCGGCGAGCGCGCCGAGCTCGCGGCCCTCTTCTTCGGATTCGATATTGAACTGGCCGATGCCGGCCTCGATCCCCTGGACCATTTCGGCCCGGGTCTTGCCGACCCCGGAGAACACGATCTCGCCGGGTGCCATGCCCGCCGCCAGCGCGCGGGTCAGCTCGCCCCCGCTCACGACGTCCGCGCCGTAGCCCTCCTTGGCCAGCACCCGCAGCACCGCGATGTTGGGATTGGCCTTGACCGCGAACGCGAGGTGCGGATCGTCGAGCCCCGCCAGCCCTTCGCGAAACACCCGCGCATGCCGCACCAGCGTGGCACGCGAATAGACGTAGACAGGCGTGCCGACTGCCTCGGCGATCGCCGGCAGCGGCACTTCCTCGGCATGGAGGATGCCGCCCTTGAAGTGGAAATGATCCATTGCCCGGCGCGTTAGCCGCCGGCGGCGGTCCAAGTCGAGCAAGCCTTGCTTGCCCGGCTATGGCCGCGGGTTATTCGGGCGGCAGGTCGAACGGGTCGTCCTCGCGCTCTTCGGAGCGCTTGCGCAGCTCGACCGAGCGTTCGGGCGCGGCCTTGGGATCGGGTTCGAGCAGCGCGGCGGTGTCCGGCTGCGCCTTGGCGCCGTAGGGCGCCGGGGGCAGCGCCTGCCCGGGAAGCGGCTCGAGATCCGCCTTCTGCCCGCAGGCGGCGGTCAGCAGCACCAGGCCAAGGCCGATCGAACGCTTCATGAACTCTCCATGCCGAGCTCAATGCGCGCCGCGGCCACCTGCTCCCTTACCCGCTCCGGCGCGGTGCCGCCATAGCTGGTGCGCGCGGCGACCGAGGCATCGACCGACAGCGCGGCGAACACCCGCTCGTCGATGCGCGGATCGATCGCCTGCAGCTCGCCAAGCTCGAGCGCGTCGAGGGCGACGCCGCGGCCTTCGGCAAGCTTGACCACCGCCCCGGTCACGTGGTGCGCCTCGCGGAACGGCA
This sequence comes from Cypionkella sp., assembly GCA_041730635.1. GTDB lineage: Bacteria > Pseudomonadota > Alphaproteobacteria > Sphingomonadales > Sphingomonadaceae > Tsuneonella. Next base: position 148 of record JBGSBH010000009.1, on the reverse strand, counting down.
CTCCCGCCTCGCGCACCAGCCAATCGGCGAGGTCGGTGGCGGTGGCATAGCCGAGCTCGGCCGCCTCGCGCTTCCGCTCGGTTCGAAAGCTCGCCCCTTCGTTCATGCCGGTCATCGCCGCGATCGACAGCGCCAGCAGCCCGTGCGC
>JBGSBH010000008.1:0-20697 GCA_041730635.1 Cypionkella sp. | reverse complement strand
GACAAGGGGCACCTGGGCGAGCTCGGCACCAGCCACCTGGTCGCGCGGCAGGAACTGCGTGCGCTGATCGCGGCGCTCAACCTGCCGATGCCATCCGTACGCGAGCCCGAACTGGCGCTCGCCTGAACGAGCCGCTAGGCGGCGGCGGTGATCAAGTTCCTATTCCTCGCCGCGCTGATCGCGATCGGCGTCCGCTGGGCGCTGGGAAAATGGCCGTGGGAATTCCTGCGCGCGAAACCGACCCGCGGCCAGGCCGTTTTCCGGGCACGCAAGCTGCTCGGTGTCCGCGAAGCCGCCTCGCGGGCGGAGATCGTCGAGGCGCACAAGCGGCTGATCGCGATGGTCCACCCCGATCGCGGCGGCACCAGCGCCCAGGTGCACGAGGCCAACGCCGCGCGCGACCTGTTGCTGGGCGACCTGCCCGACGAAGCCTGAGGAAACGCTGTTGAGCCATACTTTCGATCCCAGCACGTTGCGCGAATACGATATCCGCGGGGTGATCGGCGAAACGCTCGGCCCCGACGACGCACGCGCGATCGGCCGCGGTTTCGCGAGCATGCTGCGCGAGGCGGGCGGCAGGAAAGTGGCGGTGGGCTACGACGGGCGGGTGAGCAGCCCGATGCTCGAACACGCGCTGGTCGAAGGGCTCACCGCCTCAGGCTGCGACGTCGTGCGGATCGGCATGGGGCCGACCCCGATGCTCTATTACGCCGAAGCGTCAGGCGAAGACGTGGACGGCGGCGTGCAGATAACCGGCAGCCATAATCCCGCCAATTACAACGGCTTCAAGATGGTATTCCAGGGCCGCCCGTTCTTCGGCGCGGACATCCAGACGATCGGCCGGCGGGCCGCCGCGGGCGACTGGCTCGACGGTGCCGGCGCGGTCGAGCGCCGCGAGGTGCTGGACGCCTATATCGAGCGCCTGCTCGCCGGGCTCGCGGGCATTCCCGAGGCCGCGCTCGCCGGGCTGCGGATCGGCTGGGACGCGGGCAACGGCGCCGCCGGACCGGCGCTCGAGAAGCTCGCCGCGCGCCTGCCGGGCGAGCACCACTTGCTGTTCACCGAGGTCGACGGCAACTTTCCCAACCATCATCCCGATCCTACCGAGGAAAAGAACCTCGCCGACTTGCGCGCGCTGGTCGCGGAGAAGAACCTCGATTTCGGAGTGGCTTTCGACGGCGACGGCGACCGCATCGGCGCGATCGATGGCGAGGGCCGGGTGATCTGGGGCGACCAGCTGCTGATGATCTATGCCGAGGAGCTGCTCGCGCGGCGGCCGGGCGCGACGGTGATCGCCGACGTCAAGGCCAGCCGCGCGCTGTTCGACCGCGTCGCGGAGCTCGGCGGGCAGCCGCTGATGTGGAAGACCGGGCACAGCCTGATCAAATCCAAAATGAAGGAAGTTGCCTCCCCGCTCGCGGGCGAGATGAGCGGCCACGTGTTCTTCGCCGACGAGTACTACGGCTACGACGATGCGCTCTACGCCGCGGTGCGGCTGATCGCCGCCTCCGCGCGGCTCGGCCGATCGGTCACCGAGCTGCGCTCGGCGATGCCCGAGATGATCAACACCCCCGAGCTGCGCTTCCAGGTCGACGAGAGCCGCAAGTTCGCCGCGATCGAGGAGGTCAAGGAACGGCTCGCCGGGTCCGATGCGCAAGTCGACGCGACCGACGGCGTTCGGGTGACCACCGACGACGGCTGGTGGCTGCTGCGCGCCTCGAACACGCAGGACGTGCTCGTCGCCCGCGCCGAAAGCGATAGCGAGGAGGGCCTCGCCCGGCTGGTCGACCAGATCGACGCGCAGCTCGAGGCCTCCGGCCTCGCCCGGGGGCTACAGGCGAGCCATTGAGCGCGGCGGGCGATAGGCTTCCACCGCCGGCGAGCTTGGCCGACGACGCGCTCGCGTTGGCGACCGTGGTCGTCCGCCACTGCTTATTGCCAAACCCCGCCGTCGTCGCGCAGTTCACCACACCCGTGTTCGCGTCAATCCGGAGCAACCGCGCACTCGGGGCGCGTGGCACGATTGTCGCCCAGGGCGGGCACCGCGTCCTGCTCGATGACAACACGACGCCGCGCTGGAGCTTACTGGTGACACACGGCTACGGCCCGAATTTGCCCTCCGGCAGCCGAGGCTGGTCGATCGCCCATGTCTGGCCGCGGGCGCAATGCGCCGAGAGCTATTGCGCGCTCGGCAATCTTGCACTCGTGCCCCTCGCCTTGGCGTCGCTGACAGATGGCGCTTCCCCGGTCGCGGATTACTTACGGTTCCACGCATGGTCGGCCTACGGCTGGCGACCTCCCGACGTGCCGCTGCCTGAGAAACCCGCCGGGTATGCATCGCTGGGCTGGCGGTATCTGCGCCCCAACAACGATGCGCCGGCATCGATCGAAGCGTTCCTTTCGCGCTCGTCGAACGCTTGGGTCGCCCTCCTGCGGACGTTAGAATGACGGCCGGCGTTCCCCCCGAGATCGAGGCGTGGTTCGCCGGCCGCGGGTGGCGGGTGCGGCGGCACCAGAAGGCGATGCTGGCGGCGGCCGACGCGGGGCGGCACGCGCTGCTGGTGGCGGATACCGGCGCGGGTAAGACGCTCGCCGGCTTCCTGCCGACGCTGGCCGACTTCGCCCCCTCGCGCCTCGCCGGCGCGGGGCCGCCCGAGGGGCTGCACACGCTCTACGTCAGTCCGCTGAAGGCGCTCGCGCACGACGTGCAGCGCAATCTCATCGCCCCGGTCGAGGAGATGGGCCTGCCGATCCGCGTCGAGACGCGCAGCGGCGACACCCCGACCGACCGCAAGCGGCGCCAGCGCGAGCGCCCGCCGCACGTGCTGCTGACCACCCCCGAATCGCTGTCGCTGCTGCTGAGCTATCCCGAAAGCTTCGCGCTGTTCGCCGGGCTCAAGCGGGTGGTGATCGACGAGATTCACGCCTTCGCTACCGGCAAGCGGGGGGACCTGCTGGCGCTCGCGCTCACCCGTCTGCAGGCGATCGCGCCCGGCCTGCAGCGGGCGGCGCTGTCGGCCACGCTGGCGGACCCCGAGGCGTTTCGCGAGTGGCTCGCACCGTGGGGCGAGGTCGACGCGGTCGACATGGTCGAGGGGGAGCCCGGCGCCCCGGCGGAAGTCGAGATCCTGCTGCCCATCGAGGAGCGGGTCCCGTGGGGCGGGCACGCGGCGACCTGGGCGATCCCGCAGCTCTACGAGGAGATCAAGCGCAACCGCACCACGCTGATCTTCACCAACACCCGCTTCCTCGCCGAATACGTGTTCCAGAACCTGTGGAACGTGAACGACGACACGCTGCCGATCGGCATCCACCACGGGTCCCTGTCGAAAGAGGCGCGGCGCAAGGTCGAAGGGGCGATGGCGAGGGGCGAGCTGCGCGCGCTGGTCGCTACCGCCAGCCTCGACCTGGGGATCGACTGGGGCGACATCGACCTGGTGGTGCAGATGGGCGCGCCCAAGGGTTCGAGCCGGCTGCTCCAGCGGATCGGCCGCGCCAACCACCGGCTCGATTGCCCGAGCCGCGCGATCCTGGTGCCCGGCAACCGCTTCGAATTCCTCGAAGCGACCGCCGCCAAGGAAGCGGTCGACCAGGGCCAGCGCGACGGCGAGGACTTTCGCCCGGGCGGGCTCGACGTGCTCGCCCAGCACGTGATGGCCTGCGCCTGCGCCGCGCCGTTCGACGAGGCGGCGCTGCTCGCCGAAGTGCGCGCCACCCTCGCCTACGCCTGGCTCGACCAGGCCGCGTGGGACCGGGTGCTCAATTTCGTCGCCACCGGCGGCTACGCGCTCAAGGCCTACGACAAGTTCCACCGGATCGTGAAGGACGCGGCCGGCACCTGGCGGCTCTCCCACCCCGAGCACGCCGCGCACCACCGGCTCAACGCCGGCATCATCGTCGATGCCGAGATGCTCGAGGTGCGGTTCAAGAACGGCCGCTCGCTGGGCAAGGTCGAGGAACGCTTCGCCGCTTCGCTCCGCCCGGGCGACACCTTCCAGTTCGCCGGGATCAATCTCGAGGTCGAGCGGATCAAGGACATGGAGCTGACCGTGCGCGCCTCGAGCAAGGCGGCGATGATCCCCAGCTACGGCGGCCAGCGGCTGGCGCTGACCACGCACCTCGCCAGCCGCGTGCGCGAGATGCTGGTCGACCCCGCCGGCTGGGCGCGCTTCCCGGACGACGTGCGCGAATGGCTCGAGGTGCAGGACTGGCGCAGCGAGATGCCGGGGCCCGGCACATTGCTGGTCGAAAGCTTCCCCCACGCGAAGAAGCACTACGCGGTCTACTACACGTTCATCGGCTGGAACGCGAACCAGAGCCTGGGGATGCTGATCACCAAGCGGATGGAGGACCGGGGGCTGATGCCGCTGGGCTTCAACGCCAACGATTATTGCCTGGCGGTGTGGAGCCTGAAGCCGGTCACCGACCCCGCGCCGCTGCTGTCGCCCGATATCCTGGCCGACGAATTCGTCGACTGGGTGCAGAATTCGCACCTCCTGCGCCGCGCGTTCCGCGAGGTGGCGGTGATCGGCGGGCTGGTCGAGCGCCAGCACCCGGGCAAGCGCAAGACCGGCAAGCAGGTCACCTTCTCGACCGATCTTATCTACGACGTGCTGCGCAAGTACGAGCCCGATCACGTGCTGCTCGAGGCGGCGTGGGCCGATGCCCGCACGCGGATGACCGATGTCGGCCGCCTCGCCGAGCTGCTCGACCAGGCGGGCGAGCAATTGCTCCACGTCGAGCTCGATCGGGTGAGCCCGCTGGCGGTGCCGGTGATGACGCTGATCGGCCGCGAGCGCCTGCCCGAAGGGGCGGCGGACGACGAACTGCTGCTCGAGGCCGAGACGCTGGCGGCGGCGGCGATGCGGGTGGAGGAAGCCGCCCCGGTCGAGGGCGACTAGGCTCGCCCGGATTCGTCGTCACCTAGGTTAACCGGGTGGAACGACGCGCCGCCGCGCCCCGTTCGCGCTGCATGCGGATACACTATCTTCGCTGCGGGACCGATTGCCCGCTCGGCGGCGCGCTGTTCGACGGCTTCAGCCTCGGGCCGTTCGGCGACATCCCCTGCGCGGCGCAGCTCGTCGAGACGAGCGAGGGCCTGGTGCTGATCGACACCGGCTACGGCACCGACGACGTCCGTCACCCGCATCCGCGCCTCAGCAAATTCATGCGCGGCCTGCTCAACATCCGCTTCCGCGAGCGCGAGACCGCGCTGCGTCAGGTCGAGGCGCTCGGGTTTACGGCGCGCGACGTGCGGCACATCGTGCTCACCCATCTCGATTTCGACCACGCCGGGGGGATCGCCGATTTCCCGCAAGCCCGGGTCCACCTGATGGCGGCCGAGCGCACCGCCGCCGAACGCCTGCGCAACGGCTTCGTCGCGCGGCGGCGCTATCGCCCGGCGCAGTGGAACGGCGCGACCGACTGGCGGACATACGACGCCGGCGGGGGCGAGAGCTGGTTCGGGCTCGACCGGGGTCCACGCGCTCGACGGCCTGCCGCCGGAGATCCTGATGATCCCGCTGCCCGGCCACACCGCCGGCCACGCGGGCGTGGCGGTGCGCACGGCCGAAGGCTGGGTGCTGAACGCGGGCGATGCCTAATTTCTACCGCCGCGAACTCGATCCCGACCGCCGGCGGTGCACTCCGGGGCTGCGGTTCTACCAGACGCTGATGGATACCGATCGCGAGCTGCGCTTCGCCAATCAGGAGCGCCTGCGCGACCTGAAGCGGACGCATGGCGGCGAGGTGGCGGTGTTCTGCTCGCACGACGCGCGCGAGCTGTCGGCGTTGCAGAGCGGCGGGCTCGCGGGCCTGCGCAGCCTCACCCGCAACCTCGCGGCCGACGCGGCACCCGCGGCCGCCCCGGCCTGATCGTCCGACGGGCAAGGAAAAAGGGGCGGATCGCTCCGCCCCTCTCCTCGTTCGCAGTAGCGGCGCCGGGACTAGCCGGCCTTGCCGAACGCGCGATACTTCTCGTTGCCGACGAAGCCGAACTTGGTCACGCCCGAGCCCTTGATGATGTTGAGCGTGCGGATCGCGAGGTCGTAGCTCGCCTGCTGGTCGGGCTCGAACTGCAGCTCGGGCTCGGGTTTGATCGCCTTGGTCGCCTCGAGGTTGCGGACCAGCTCGCCGTCGTTGATCGCGGTGCCGTTCCACAGGATCTGGTTGTCCGGAGTCAGCACGATCTTGTTCTTGATCGGGTCGATCATGTCCGGTGGCGGCGGTTCGTTGTTCGGCACCGGCAGGTCGATATCGACCGAGTGCGTCGCCACCGGGATGGTGATGATGAACATGATCAGGAGCACGAGCATGACGTCGATCAACGGCGTCGTGTTCATCTCCATCATCGGCGAGCCGTCGTCCTTGCCGCCTGACATTGCCATGGGAAACTACTCCTGAATTCGCTTGCGAACGGCTGTTCGGCCTTCGGTCTAGGCGCCGCCCGGATCGACCGGGTTGGAGATGAAGCCGACGGTGGGGTAGCCCGCCGCCTGCACGTTGTAGATCGCCCCGGCGATGCAGCGCCACGGCGCGTTGACGTCGCCGCGGATGTGCACCTGCGGAATGTTCTCCGGGTTCTCCATCAGCGCCTCCGGGCCGCCGGCGGCTTGGACGATCGCGTCGAGCCGCTCGAACGCCTGGTCGTAGAGCTCCTGCGAATCGACCGGGGTGGTGTTGTTGAAGTAGACCCGGCATTCGCCGTTGCGCGAGGCGCCGGTGAAGCCCGGCTCCCCCGCGCTGCGCCCGGCCTCGTCGCTGGTGCTCACGGTGAGCAGCAGGTTCTCGACCTTGTCCTTCGATTCGGCCGACGGCATCACCGGAATCTTGAGCTTCTCGATCGTCTGGATCGCGACCGGCACCGCGATCAGGAAGATGATCAGGAGCACCAGCATCACGTCGACCAGCGGCGTGGTGTTGATGTCCGACATCGGCGTCTCGGTGACGTTTCCGCCTGTCGAAATGGCCATGGGCTTCCTATCCTAGTTCACTTCCGTGCGTCGGCTGCGGCGAGAGCGCCCGGCGCCCCCGCCGCGATCCGGCGCTCAGGGGCGCGGCGCGGCGGTCGCGCCGGTCGCCCCGGCAGTGCCGGTGGCCGGCTTTGCCGGAGCGGTCGCCGCCGCCTTGCCCGCCGCCTGGGTCGAAGTCTGCGTCATCAGCGCCGGCTTCACCTGGCCCTTCGAGTTGATGTTCGCGAGCACGTCGGTCGAGAAGCCGGAGAGCAGCTCGGCGATGCGCTTGTTGCGGCTCTGCAGCCAGTTGTAGGCGAGCACCGCCGGCACCGCGACGAGCAGGCCGATCGCGGTCATGATCAGCGCTTCACCGACCGGGCCGGCGACCTTGTCGATCGAGGCCGAACCGGCGAGGCCGATGTTGATCAGCGCGCGGTAGATGCCGATGACCGTGCCGAGCAGGCCGACGAACGGCGCGGTCGCGCCGACGGTCGCGAGGAACGGCAGGCCGCCCGCGAGCTTGGCGTTGATCGAGGCTTCCGAGCGCGCCAGCGAGCCGTGCAGCCAGTCGTGCGCCTCGAGGCTGTCGGTCATCTTGCCGTGGGCTTCCTCGGCGGTCAGGCCGTCGTCGACGATCTGGCGCCAGGCGCTGTTCTTGTCGAGCTTGGCGGCCCCTTCGCGCAGCGAGGAGGCGCGCCAGAAGTTGCTGCGCACCGCCTTGTACTGGTTGAAGATCTTCTGCTGCTCGAGCCACTTGGTGATGAGGATGTAGAACGAGCCGACCGACATGATCACCAGGATGATGAAGATCGACCAGGCGATCACGCCGCCCTGGTTCATGGCTTCCCAGAACCCGAACTGGTTCTTCACGGGAGCGGCGGCGCCGGCCGCCAGAAGTTCGATAGACATGGGTGAAAGTCCTCTCAGATAAACGGGTGAAAACGAAACCGACCGCCGACTACTTGGGAATCTCCCAGCGCACCGAGCTCGACCAGCTGCCGGTGGTCGGCTTGCCCTCGCCGTCGGTGGCGGGGTTGAACCGACCGCGCCGCTGGATCAGCGAGCACGTCGTGCTGTCGAGATCGGGGTGCCCGCTGGAGCCGGTGACGGTGCAGCTGGTGACCCGCCCGTCCGCGCCCACTTGCACCGAGAAGCGGGTCACGCCCTCGCGCTCCTCGCGCAGCGCGCGGCTCGGGTAGTCGTTGGCATTGGCCCACTGGCCCGGCGCACCGCGCGGGGTGGGGCTCTTCGGCTGTACCCGCGGCGCCGGCGGCGGGGCCGGCGGCGGCGCCGGCGGAGCGACCGGAGCGGGCGGCGGCACGCGCAGCGCCGGCGGCGCCGGCGGCGGGATCGTCGGCTGGGTCTGGATCGGGGGCGGCGCCGGGGCGATGTTGATCGGCGGCGGCGGTGCGACCGGCGGCGGCGGGGCCACGTCCGGCTGTTCCTCCGGCGGCGGCGGCTCTTCCTCCGGCGGCGGCGGCTCTTCGATATCGACCGTGGTTACGCGCTCGACCGCCTTCTTGATCGCCGAATAGGCGAGACCGGTAACGAGAGCATAGCCGACGGCGACATGGATCAAGGCAACGATGATGATCGCGATAATGCGATTACCGCTCATCTGTTGGTCAGCGTAAGCCATTCAGCTGCATCACTCCATCGCCATGCCGGGCTCGGGCCCGGCAACATTCAACGCCGCCCCGCGATTACATCGCTCGCGCGCCGACGCAATCCCTTGCTGTCTGCCTGTCGGTCCCCCGGTGTCCCGATGGACCGGCGGGAAGCTCGCCGGGGGGATTGTTCTGTTATCCCCGGAAACGGCGGACGCTTAACCGTGAAGCAAATGCGAGGCAAACGCTTTTCCGGTTAAGCCGGGATTCACTCCTTTGCCGGTGAACGGTGCAGATGGATTACGGTTTCCAGCAAGGCTCCGCCGCCCTATCGGACGCGGCATGACGACCTCGCGTTCCCCCGCGCTGGCGCTCGTATGCGCCGCTTTCCTGGCCTCCCCCGCCGCCGCCCAGCCGGGCCCCGCGCCGGCGGCGAGCGCGCTGACATACGCCGACCTCGCCGACCTGTCCGTCGACGCCGAGGCCGTCGTCCGCGCCAGGGTGCGCCAGGCGATCGCGGTGCCGCCCGAGCGCGGCGGCGCCGCCAGGCCTGGCTATGCGCGGGTATATATCGAGGCCGAAACCATCGCGCTGATCGCCGGCTCCGCGCCGCTCGGCCAGTCGCTGCGCTATCTGGTCGACGTGCCGCTCGATCCCAAGGGCAAGCTGCCCAAGCTGAAGAAGCGCGAGTTCATCGTGTTCGCCAAGCCCGTCGCCGGGCGCCCGGGCGAGCTGCGGCTGGTCGCGCCGACCGCGCAGCTGCCGTGGGACGCGGCGCTCGAGGCGCGCCTCGCGCCGATCCTCGCCGAACTCAGCGCGCCCGACGCGGCGCCCGCGATCACCGGCGTGCGCGACGCGCTGTCGGTGCCCGGCACGCTGACCGGCGAATCGGAAACCCAGGTCTTCCTCGCCACGCCCGGCGGCGATCCGGTCTCCTTGACCATCGTGCGCCGCCCGGGGATGGCGCCGGCGTGGGGGGTATCGTTCTCCGAGATCGTCGATCAGGCGGCCCGCCCGCCGGCGCAGGGCACGCTCGCCTGGTACCGGCTCGCCTGCTTCCTGCCGCCGCAGCTTCCCGCCGGGGCGAACCTCGCGCAGGACCCCGCCTCGCGCGCCCGCGCGGCGCAGGACTACCGGCTGGTCATCGAGCAGCTCGGCCCCTGCCCGCGCACGCGCGAGCGGCAATAGTATCTCTTTGTTGGAACGCTCCGCCGCTCTCGGATAGGGCCGCGGCGTCGACCGGGAGGGGCACCAGACAATGAGCGAACCGCTGCGCATCGCGCTCGCCGGGCTCGGCACCGTTGGCGCCGGGGTGATCCGCCTGCTCGGCGAGAACGCCGCGCTGGTGCGCGCGCGCGCGGGGCGCGAGCTGCGCGTGGTCGCGGTCAGCGCGCGCGACCGCCATCGTGACCGCGGCGTCGAGCTTGCCGCGTTCGACTGGTGCGACGACATGACGGCGATGGACGCGCGGGCCGACGTCGACGCGGTGGTCGAGCTGGTCGGCGGGGCCGACGGCCCGGCGCTGACGCTCGCGCGCAACACGATCGCCGCGGGCAAAGCGCTGGTGACCGCCAACAAGGCGATGATCGCGCATCACGGGCTTGCGCGGGCCGAGGCCGCCGAGGCGGCGGGCGCGCCGCTCCGTTTCGAAGCCGCGGTCGCCGGCGGCATCCCGGTGATCAAGGGCCTGCGCGAAGGCGCGGCGGCCAACGCAATCGGCCGGGTGCAGGGCATCCTCAACGGCACCTGCAACTTCATCCTCTCGGCGATGGAGGACAGCGGGCGCGACTTCGCCGACGTGCTGGCCGAGGCGCAGGCGCGCGGCTTCGCCGAGGCCGCTCCCACGCTCGACATCGAAGGCACCGACGCCGGGCACAAGCTGGCGATCCTCGCCGCGGTGGCGTTTGGCGCCCGGCTCGACCTCGCCGGCGTCTCGGCCGAGGGCATCGCCCGGGTGCGCGCCGCCGACATCGCCCGCGCGCGCGACCTCGGCTTCGTCATCCGGCTGATCGGCGAGGCCGACGTCGAGGGCGGCCGGCTGCTCCAGCGGGTGCGCCCCTGCCTGGTCCCGCGCGCGCATCCGCTCGCGCACGTCGACGGCGCGACCAACGCGGTGCTCGCCGAGGGCAATTTCGCCGGGCGGCTGCTGTTCCAGGGCGCCGGCGCGGGCGACGGGCCGACCGCCAGCGCGGTGGTCGCCGACCTGATCGATGTCGCCCGCGCACGCCCGCCCGGCGAAGGCGCGGGCGCGCCGTTCTCGGTCCCGGTGGCCGAGCTCGTGCCGATGGCCCGCGCCGAGCCCGGCGAGCGGCGCGGGCGCAGCTACTTGCGCTTCACGGTGGCCGACCGGCCGGGCGTGCTGGCCGAGATCACCGCCGCGATGCGCGATGCCGAAGTCTCGATCGAAAGCCTCATCCAGCAGGGCCAGTCGGCCGAAGGCGGCGAGGTGCTGGTGACGATGGTGACCCACGAAGGGCCGGAGAAGTGCGTCGGCGAAGCGCTGCGGCTGCTCGACGGCTCGCCCAGCCTTACCGCGGCGCCGCTGGTGCTGCCGATCCTGCAGGCCTGACCGGCTCGCCCTCCCCCGCCGGCTCGTCGCGCCCGGTGGGGGCGAGCCCGCGCGCGACCCGATCGGCGTCCGAGCCCGGCGGCGCTTCGGGGATCGCTTTCAGGTCGATGATCTTCGCCATCGGCGGCGGGCACGGCGGGATGAAGCAGCCGCGCGCGACCACCACCCCGGGATAGACGGTGCCGACATCGGGCGCGCGCGGCACGTTGTCCCGCGCCCCCGCCCGGGTGGGATCGAGCTCGCTGCTCGAGCGGACGTGGAACTGCGACGGATCCTCGACCTCGCCGCAGACGACGATCTCGCCCCCCGGGGCCTGCGGCGGGCACGCGGGCCGCGCGCGGCTGTCGGGCGGGCCATAGGCCTCGCGCGCGGCGGCGATGGCCTGGTCGGCGGTCACCGAAGCCGGCGCGCTCTGCGCCAAAGCCGGCGCGGCGACCATCGCCAAGGCCAGCGCGAGCGCCCGGCCGGCCCGTCTCGACAATCGCCGTCTCCCTCGTCTAAGCGCCGCGCCAATCACCGCCAAAGGACTGAATCGCCGATGAACAAAGCCACCCCGAGCGCGTCGAGCGTGCTCGACCGCGTGCTCGTGCTCGAGCTGGTCCGCGTGACCGAGGCCGCCGCGGTCGCCGCCAGCAAGCTGGTCGGGCGGGGCGACGAGAAGGCGGCCGACGCGGCCGCGGTCGAGGCGATGCGCAAGGCGTTCGACGAGCTGGCGATCGACGGCACGGTGGTGATCGGCGAGGGCGAGCGCGACGAGGCGCCGATGCTCTACATCGGCGAGAAAGTCGGCGGCGCGATCGGCACGGGCCCCGAGATCGACATCGCACTGGACCCGCTCGAAGGCACCACGATCACCGCCAAGGCCGGGCCCAATGCGCTCGCCGTGCTCGCCGCGGCCGAGAAGGGCGGGCTGCTCAACGCGCCCGACCCCTACATGGAAAAGCTGGCGGTCGGCCCCGGCTATCCCGAAGGGATCATCGATCTCGCGAAGAGCCCGAGCGAGAACGTGCGCGCGGTGGCCGAGGCCAAGGGGGTCGCCCCGCACGAGATCATCGTCTGCGTGCTCGACCGGCCGCGCCACGCCGAGCTGATCGCCGAGCTGCGCGCGCTTGGCTGCGGGGTGGTGCTGATCGGCGACGGCGACGTCGCCGGGGTCATCGCGGTGACCGATCCCGACACCACGATCGACCTCTACATGGGCTCGGGCGGCGCGCCCGAAGGCGTGCTCGCGGCGGCCGCGCTGCGCTGCGTCGGCGGGCAGTTCAACGGCCGGCTGATCTTCCGCAACGAGGACGAGAAGGCCCGCGCGCGCAAGTGGGGCATCGCCGACCGCGACTTCGACCGCATCTACAAGCTCGAGGATCTCGCCAGCGGCGATTGCATCTTCGCCGCGACCGGGGTCACCAGCGGCTCGCTGCTCGACGGGGTCAAGCGGCTGCGCGGCGGGCGCATGACCACCGAGAGCGTGGTGATGCGCGCCTCGAGCGGCACCGTGCGCTGGATCCGCGGCGAGCACCGGCTGGGCTGAACCCCCGGCCCAGTCCTACAGCCGCCAGTCGATCGTCCCGCGCCCGTGCGCGGCGAGGAACTCGTTGGTGCGGCTGAACGGGCGCGAGCCGAAGAACCCGCGCCAGGCGGAGAGCGGGCTCGGGTGCGGGCTTTCGATCAGCGCGTGCCGCCCGCCGCGCAGCTCGGCGATGCGCGCCGCCTGGGCCTGCGCGTGGCTGCCCCACAGGATGAACGCCGAGGGCTCGGGCCGCGCGGCGACCGCGGTGAGCGCGGCGTCGGTCACCGCTTCCCACCCTTTGCCCGCGTGGCTGCCGGCCCTGCCCGCCTCGACCGTCAGCGCGGCGTTCAGAAGCAGCACCCCCTGCCGCGCCCAGCCGGAGAGGTCGCCGTGCGCGGGCCGGGCGATCCCGCAATCGCTGGCGAGCTCCTTGAAGATGTTGGCGAGGCTCGGCGGCGGGCGGCACCCGGCGGGCACCGCGAAGCACAGGCCCATCGCCTGCCCCGGCCCGTGATAGGGGTCCTGCCCGAGGATCACCGCGCGCACTTCCTCGAGCGGGGTCAGCGCGAACGCGCGCAGCCGGCACTCCGCCGGCGGATAGACGGTGCGCCCGGCCTCCTCCTCCCCCGCCAGCCATCGCGCCAGCGCCTGCCCCTGGTCGCTGGCCAGCGCCGGGGCCAGCGCACCGCGCCAGCTTGCGGGGACATCGTCGATCATCCGCCATTCGTTAGGGCGCGCGGGCACGCCGGGCCACAGCCCCTTCCCCTCTATCCCCATTGCTCCTAATTGCGGCCCCGCATGACCGTTCACTTCCACGAAGAAGACCTGCCCGACGGGCTCGCGTTCGCCGACGGGCCGATCGCGGTCGATACCGAGACGCTCGGCCTCGTCACCCACCGCGACCGGCTGTGCGTGGTCCAGCTCTCCGACGGCGGGGGCGACGAGCACCTGGTGCGCTTTTCCCCCGGCTCGCGCTACGAGGCGCCGCGGCTGAAGGCGCTGCTCGGCGACCCGGCGCGGCTCAAGCTGTTCCACTACGCCCGGTTCGATCTCGCGGCGATCCGCCACTACCTCGGGGTGATGGCCGCGCCGGTGTTCTGCACCAAGATCGCCAGCAAGCTGACCCGCACCTACACCGACCGGCACGGGCTCAAGAACCTCGTCTCCGAGCTGCTCGGCGCCGACCTGTCGAAGCAGCAGCAGCTTTCCGACTGGGGCGCGCCCGAGCTCACCGAGGCGCAGCGCGACTACGCCGCGAGCGACGTGCGCTATCTCCACCGGCTGCGCGAGGTGCTGGGCGATCGGCTCGCGCGCGAGGGGCGCACCGAGCTCGCCGAGGCGTGCTTCGCCTTCCTCCCGGCGCGCGCGCTGCTCGACCTCGCCGGGTGGGCCGAGCGCGACATATTCAGCCACGATTGAGCGTGCCGCGCGTTAGGCTCTCCGGATGACGCATTCCGCCCGCATCGAGACCCGGCAGGCCGCGGCGCTGCGCAGCGCGCGGCAGCGCTTCGCCGCGCCCGGCGGCAGCCACGACCGGCTGGTGTGGTTCCTCGCCCGCGCGCTGCCGATGGGGGTGGGGGTGATCGCCGCGCTGATGATCGTCACCCCGCTCTCCCCGCGCGGCGAGATCAGCTTCCTGCTCGACCGCAACAAGGTCCAGGTGATCGACGAGCGGCTGCGGGTGGACAACGCGATGTACCGCGGCAGCGATGCCGAAGGGCGCCCGTTCTCGCTCACCGCGGGCGAGGCGGTCCAGCGCTCGGGGGCGGAGGGGATCGTCCGCCTGCAAGACCTCGTCGCGCGCATCCTGCTGCCCGAAGGCCCGGCCAGCGTGCGCGCCGACGCGGGCCGCTACGACATTCGCGAGGAGATCGTCGAAGTGCCCGGCGGGGTGGTGGTCACCGCGGCCGACGGCTACCGCCTCGAAGCCCGCGGGGTATCGGTCGACCTGCCGGCCAAGCGGATGGTCGGCGCCGGCGGGGTATCGGGATCGATCCCCGCGGGGACTTTCGCCGCCAACCGGCTGGAAGCCGACCTCGCCGCGCGCACCGTGACCCTTGCCGGCAACGCCCGGCTCCGCATGATCCCTGGCAAGCTGAGGATGCCCCGATGAAACCGCTCGCCCCGACGATGGCCCGCTGGGGCTTCGGCGCCTTCGCCGCCACGCTCGCCGCGATGGCCGGGATCCATGCCGGGGCCCAGGTGATCGCCGGGCACAATTCGAACGCGCCGGTGAACTATTCGGCCGACCGGATCGAGCTGCAGGACCGGCAGAACCGAGTCGTCCTCTCGGGCGGGGTGGACATCACCCAGGCGGGCCTGCGGCTGCAGGCCGCGCGGACCCAGGTCAACTACACCGACGCCGGCAGCTTGCGGATCCAGCGGATCACCGCCACCGGCGGGGTCATCGTCACCCGTGGGAACGAGCGCGCGGCGGGCGATGTCGCGGTCTACGATTTCAACCGCCGGATCATCACGCTCGCCGGCAACGTGCGGCTCAACCGCGGCGGCGACACGCTCAATGGCGGGCGGCTGGTGATCGACCTCAGGAGCGGCATCTCGAGCGTCGACGGGCGCGCGAACGGTTCCTCGTCGGTCACCGGCAGCGTCAGCAGCAGCGGCAACGGGCGGGTCAGCGGCTCGTTCAGCGTGCCGCAGAACTAGCCGGCGCGCCGCGCTTGCCGGCGGCGATCCCGGCGAGCGCCTGCGCCAGCAGCACCTCGCTCGCCGCGTTGTTGGCGAGCAGCGCGCGGTGCAGCTCGACCAGCCGGGCGACCAGCCGTTCGAGCTTGCGCCCGCGCCAGCGCTCGAGCTGATCGATCAGATCGTCGCGTTCCTTCCAGAACACCCGGCGCGCCTTCATTTCCGCCTCGACCGCGTCCTTGACCCGGCCGCGCGGGCCCATGCGCGCGTTGATCTGGGCGAGCTGCGCCGCGCGCCGCTCGAACGCCAGCAGCAGCCCCACCGGATTGAGCGACTGTTCGCGCATCCGCGCCAGTTCGCCCGCCAGCCGCTCGGTCCGGCCGGCGAGCACGGCGTTGACCAGCGGCATGAACCCGTCGTCCTCGGTCCGCGCGCCGATCGCGTCGAGCGCCTCCGCGTCGGGGGTCACCGGGGCGGCCGGGCCGGCATCGAGATAGAGCGCGAGCTTCTCGACCTCGGCGCGCGCGAGCCGCACGTCGAGCCCGGCGGCGCGGGCGATCCGCTCGGCGATCGCCCCGGGCATCTTGAGCCCGAGCTCCTCGCCCATCGTGCGCACGGCGTCGCGCAGCTGGGCGAGATCGGGCGGGTAGAACATCGCCACCAGCGCATCGGCCCGCGGATCGAGCAGCTTGGCGGTGCGCGACTTGTCGGTCGCGGCGGTGGCGATCACCAGCACCGGGCACGGTTCGCCCTCGCCGGCGTCGATCGCCGCGAGATGGTTGGCGAGCGCATCGTGCGCATCCTCGCCGCTCGCGCGCACGAGGATGTGCCGCGCGCCGGCGAACAGCGAGGTCGAGCGCGCCTCGTCGGCGAGCAGCACCGGGTCGCGCCGGAGGTCGGCCCCCGCGAGCTCGACCCGCTCGCCCGGTTCGGGCAGCATCGCCGCGATCCGCTCGGCCGCGGCGGCGGCGCCCGCCTCGGCGGGGCCGCAGAAGAGGACCGTCCGGCCGGCGCGCACCGCGCGCGGGGCGGCGGCGGCGAAGTCCTTCTGCGTCGCCTTCACGCCGGCGCCTTATTCGCGCGCCCGCAGCGCCAGCGCGATGCGGGTGGCGATCTGCGCGGCGACCTCCTTTGAGAGGTTCTCGAGCGCGGTCTGCTCGGCGGCGATCGTCGCGTATTCGCTCGAGACCACGTCGATCCCGGCGTCCGATCCGGCGGTCGCGTCGAGCAGGATCGTGCCGTCGGCGAGATCGACCAACTGGTAGCGCGCGCGCAAGGTGCGCCGCTCCCGCCCGACGGTATCGTCGCTGAGCACGCCGAGGCCCTCGAGCCTGTCGTCGAGCCGCACGTCGAGCCGGTAGCGCGGCGCCGCTTGCCCGGCCGCCCCGAGCCGGTCCATCAGCGCGGCGCGCACCAGCCAGCCGGCCTGGCCCTCGATCGCCGGCACTTCCACCGCCGCCAGCTCGCGCGCGACCACGCCCGAGGCCCCGCCCGCGTACATCGGCTGCAGGCTGCAGCCGGCAAGCGCCAGCGCGAGCAGCGCGAGGGCCCCGCTACGCCTCATGCGACGATGTTGACCAGCCGGTCGGGCACTACGATCACCTTGCGCACGGCAGCTCCATCGAGCGAGCGCTGGACCTTGTCGCTGGCGAGCGCAAGCGCTTCGAGCTCGGTGCCGGGCAGCCCCCTGGCGACCGTCAGCGTATCGCGCAGCTTGCCGCGCACCTGGACCGCGACGGTCACCTCGTCCTCGACCAGCAGCGCGGGGTCGACCGCGGGCCAGGCGGATTGGGCGACCAGCCCCGGCTGGCCGAGCCGGGCCCAGGCCTCTTCCGCCAAATGCGGCATCATCGGGGCGACCAGCTGCGCGAGCGTGCGGATCGCCGCCGCGCGGCTGGCCGATGGCGCGGCCTTTTCGATCGCGCTGGTCAGCTCGTAGATGCGGGCGACCGCCTTGTTGAACGCCAGCGCCTCGATGTCGCGCGCGACCGCGTCGATCGTGCGGTGGAGCTTGCGATCGAGCGCCGGATCCGCACCGGCGGCATCCGCGAAGTCGAACAGCCGCCACAGCCGCTGGACGAACCGCCAGCAGCCCTCGATCCCCGCCTCCGACCACGGCAGATCGCGCTCGGGCGGGCTGTCGGAGAGCATGAACCAGCGCACCGCGTCGGCCCCGAAGCGATCGACGATCGCATCGGGATCGACGACGTTCTTCTTCGACTTCGACATCTTGACGACCTTGCCGATCGTCACCGGCCCGCCGTCGGCCTTGAGGGTGGCACCGGCGCCGCTCCGCTCGACCTCGTCGGGGCCGAACCACACCTCGCGCCCGCCCTGCTCGCGCGAATAGGTCTCGTGGGTCACCATCCCCTGGGTGAACAGCGCGGCGAACGGCTCGGCGACGTCGATCAACCCGATGTGTTGCAGCGCGCGGGTCCAGAAGCGGGCGTAGAGCAGGTGGAGGATCGCATGCTCGATCCCGCCGATGTACTGCTCGACCGGCAGCCATTTGGCGAGTTCGTCCTTGTCGAACGGCCGGTCCGCCGGCTGGCTGGCGAAGCGCAGGAAATACCACGAGCTGTCGACGAAAGTGTCGAGCGTGTCGGTCTCGCGGGTCGCCGGCCCGCCGCAGCCGGGGCATTCGATGTGCTTCCAGGTCGGATGGCGCTCGAGCGGGTTGCCGGGGGTGCGGAAATCGACGTCCTCGGGCAGAGTGACCGGCAGCTCGCGCTCGGGCACCGGGACGATGCCGCAGGCGGCGCAATGGATGAACGGGATCGGGGTGCCCCAGTAGCGCTGGCGGGAGACGCCCCAGTCGCGCAGGCGCCAGACCGTGCGGCCCTGCCCGCGCCCTTGCCCCTCCAGCCGCGCGATCACCTCGCGCTTGGCCTCCTCGACGCTCATCCCGTCGAGGAAGTCCGAGTTGACGATCACCCCCTCGCCGGCCTCGGCCTCGGCCAGCGGTTCGGCGGCTTCTTCGAGGCTCGCCGCGACCACGCGCGGGATCGGCAGCCCGTATTTGGTGGCGAACTCGAAGTCGCGGCTGTCGTGCCCGGGCACCGCCATGATCGCCCCGGTGCCGTATTCCATCAGCACGAAGTTGGCGATGTAGACCGGCAGGTGCGCACCCGTGAACGGATGCACCGCGCCGATGCCGGTGTCGAACCCGAGCTTCTCGGCGGTCTCGAGCTCGGCCGCGGTGGTGCCGCCGCGCTTGCACGCGTCGATGAACCTCGCCGCCTCGCAATTGTTCAGCGCCACGGCTTGCGCCACCGGATGATCGGGCGCGACCGCGACGAACGTCGCGCCGAAGATCGTGTCGGGCCGGGTGGTATAGACCTCGAGCCGCTCGCCGTTCGACAGGTCGAAGGCGAACTGCAGCCCGGTCGACTTGCCGATCCAGTTTTCCTGCATCAGGCGGACCTTGTCGGGCCAGGCATCGAGCCTGCCCAGCCCCTCGAGCAGCTCGTCGGCGAAGTCGGTGATCTTGAGGAACCACTGGCTTAATTTGCGCCGCTCGACCGGGGCGCCCGAGCGCCAGCCCTTGCCGTCGATCACCTGCTCGTTGGCGAGCACGGTCATGTCGACCGGGTCCCAGTTGACCTCGCTTTCCTTGCGATAGACCAGCCCGGCTGCGTAGAGCTTCAGGAACAGCGCCTGCTCGTGCCCGTAGTATTCGGGATCGCAGGTGGCGAACTCTCTGGACCAGTCGAGCGCGAAACCGAGGCGCTTCAGCTGCGCCTTCATGTGGTCGATGTTCGCCCGCGTCCAGCCGCCGGGGTGGACGCCCTTTTCCATCGCCGCGTTCTCGGCCGGCATGCCGAACGCGTCCCACCCCATCGGGTGGAGCACCTCGAAGCCGTTGAGCTTCTTGTAGCGCGCGAGGACGTCGCCCATCGTGTAGTTGCGCACGTGGCCGATGTGGATCCGCCCCGAAGGGTAGGGGAACATCTCAAGCACGTAGCTCGTCGGCCTGGCGCTGGCGCTGTCGGCGCGGAACGCTTGCGCCTCGTCCCACGCGCGCTGCCACTTCGCATCGGCGGCGGCAGGGTCGAAGCGTTCGGCGGTCATTGTGGGGACTTCATGCACCATTTGCCCTCGTCATTGCGAGGGGCGCAGTCCCGAAGCAATCCATCGCCGCACGGTCGGGTGATGAAGGATTGCTTCGCTTCGCTCGCAATGACGACGGGAGAGAAGAGAACTCAGCTCGCGATCGCCTGGCGGCGCAGCTCGCGGGCCTTGGTCAGGATGATGTCCTCGAGCCGCTGGACGGTCGCCGCCTGGACCGGGGCATCGACCCACTGGCCGGACTGCGCCACCTGGCGGCTGGCGGCGACCCGCACCGCATCGGCGCGCAGATCCTGGTCGAGGATCGAGACGGTCACCTTGACCCGCTCGTTGGGGTTGCGGGGGTTGGCGTACCAGTCGGTCACGATCACCCCGCCGTTGCTGTCCGATTGCAGCAGCGGCGCAAAACTCACCGTCTCCAGCGCAGCACGCCACAGGTAGGCATTGACCCCGATCGTGGTGACCTGGCTGGCGGCGAGATCGGCCCTGGGCCGCTCGTCCCCCCGGGCGCAGGCGGCGAGGGCGAGACCGAGCGCGGCGGCGGAGGCAAGGCGGAAGGGGCGCGAAAGGGCGGTCATGCTCGAAGACGGGTCCTCATGAGGAAGTTGTGCAGCCTCTAGAGCCGTGCGGGGGCGCGGGCAAGGCATCGTCGCGCAGCGATGCGCCGTCCAGCGCTGAACCGGTGCTGAAGCCGGTCGGGCGCGCGCTGTTGGCGCATTGCAACACTCGGGCCGAAACGGCACGGCGGGAAGCGAAAAACTGGCCAACTCGCGGGCATCGTTCTATCTCGTCGAAGGCGTGGCCAGCGCGAGGGCGAGTCGGCCCGGGAAACCGGACCCCGCATCGTCCGTTCGACGGCCGCGAAAACTTCCGCGAAGCGGGAAGACAGGTACGCACGTGAGCAGATCGAAGGCCAGCGCCGGATCGGGCAGCGCGCTGCGCAGCGCCGCCGTGCTCGCCGCCGCCGCCGCCGCGCTCGCCGCCTTGCCGAGCGCGGTGCTCGCCGTCACCGCGACGGGCCCCGCCGCGGCCGCGCCGCGCGTGCCGAGCCTGGCGCTGTTCACCCCGCCGCAGGTCGATCCCGCCCTCGCCCGCCGCGTCGCCGCCAAGATCGCCGCGCGCGGGCAGACGATGCGCTTCACCCCCGCCGGCGCGACGCTCGATGCCGACCGCACGGTCACCGTGGCGATTCGCGTCCACCCGCAGGACGCCCGCGCGATCTCGGTGCGCCGGGCGATCGCCGCCGCCACCGGCGAGGCGGGTGCCGGCCCGTCGCTGGCGACGCTGGCCCCGGCCCGCTACAACCTCGGGCTCTCGCGCGGCTACCAGACGTTCGCCAAGCCGGCCGAA
>JBGSBH010000007.1:0-21653 GCA_041730635.1 Cypionkella sp. | reverse complement strand
GGTATTCGACTGGGGCGATACCGTGTCGATCGAGCTTACCACCGGAATGCTCGCCATCCTGTTCGATTTCCCGTGGGAGGATCGCCGGCTCCTGACCTTCTGGTCGGATTGGGCAGGTGATACCGAGATCGGCTTGATCCGCGATCTCGACCTTCAGCGGCAGGAAATCCTGAAGGAGATGGGCGCCTATTTCACCCAGCTTTGGATGGAACGCGCGAACAAGCCGCCCATGCCCAATCTCATCTCGATGATGATCCACTCCCCGGCGATGAACCAGATGAGCCCTGAGGAATACATGGGCAACCTGGTGCTGCTGATCGTCGGCGGCAACGACACTACCCGCAACACGATGAGCGGGATCGTCCACGCGTTCGACAAGTTCCCCGACCAGCGCAAGCTGTTCGAGGAGGATCCCTCGCTGATCCCCAACGCGGTGCAGGAATGCATCCGCTACCAGACCCCGCTGGCGCATATGCGCCGCACCGCCACCGCCGACAGCGAGCTGTTCGGCCACACGGTGAAGGCCGGCGAGAAGCTGATCCTGTGGTACATCTCGGCCAATCGCGACGAGAGCGTGTTCGACAATCCCGACAAGCTCGACATCACCCGCGAGAACGCCCGCCGCCACCTCGCCTTCGGCTACGGCATCCACCGCTGCGTCGGCGCCCGCCTCGCCGAGCTGCAACTCCGCGTGCTGCTGGAGGAGATGCACAAGCGCCGCATGCGGGTGCATGTCGCCGGCGATGTCGAGCGGGTGCGGGCGAACTTCGTTCACGGCTTCCGCAAGATGGAAGTCGAGATCACCGAGTTCTGAGATCGGGCCGTATGGCAGCGCCCGGCGAGGCGTTCAGGCGAGGTTGAACCGTTTGTGCGATGACTCGGGGATGACCCCTTCCGCGACCCGCCGCTCCCTCCTGCGTTGGCTCGGCGCCGGCGCCGCGGTCCCCGTCCTCGCCGCGTGCGGGGGCTCGCCGGCCGAGGCCAAGACCTGGCCCAAGGGGCTGTCGGACGCCCAGTGGCGCCGGAAGCTGACCCCGAACCAGTACCGGATCCTGCGCGAGGCGGGCACCGAGCGCCCGTTCTCGCACCCGTACGACAAGGAAAAGCGCAAGGGCACGTTCCTCTGTGCCGGATGCGGCAACGCGCTCTATTCCTCGGCCACCAAGTTCGACAGCAAGACCGGATGGCCGAGTTTCTGGCAACCGCTGCCGGGCGCCATCGCCACGCAGACCGACTACAAGATCGGCCTGCCGCGGACCGAGGTCCTGTGCGCCGACTGCGGCGGGCATCTGGGGCACGTGTTCGACGACGGGCCGAAACCCACCGGCAAGCGCTATTGCATGAACGGCGGGGCGATGACCTTCCGCCCGGCCTGACGCGCCTTGCCCGCCCCCGGGTCGGCCACGAAAAAGGCGGCGGAACCGTGGTCCCGCCGCCCTTCGTGCGCTTTGCGCGCGCGGTTTAGCGTACGCGTCGGCGCTGGATCAGGTTAGCGATCAGCAGCAGGATCGCCGCGCCGATGAAGGCGGTGATCAGGTAGTGGATCCAGCCGTCGCCGGGGATCAGCCCGCCGAGCAGGAAGCCGCCGAGGAAACCACCGATGATGCCGACGACGATGTTGAGCAGGATGCCCATCGACGCGTCGCGGCCCATGACCAAGCTGGCCAGCCAGCCGGCGATACCGCCGACGATGATCATTGTGAGAATTCCGACGCCACCGTCTTCCATGACACACCTCCTGTTTGACGCGCCCGTTGTGCGCTCGTGGCTCTTTCAACGGCAAGCGATGCAAGGCGTTCCCCGGCTGCGACGAACCGAGATGGAGGTGATGCCGAAGAAGGCGCGCTGGCGGCGCCCCGGAGCGAGGGCTCAGTATTTGAGCTGGCGCTCGTAGAGGTCGCGATAGTGCTGGATGCGGGTGACGCGCAGGCCCTGCATGCCGGAACGGTCGACCGCACGCTGCCACGAGGCGAACTCTTCGAGCGTCAGGCCATAGCGCTCGAGCACTTCGTCGATCGTCAGCAGCCCGCCGTTGACCGCGGCGACAACCTCGGCCTTGCGGCGAACCACCCAGCGCTTGGTGTCCGCCGGCGGCAGATCGTCGATGCCCAGCGCTTCGCCGAGCGGTCCGATCACCTGGGCAGGACGGATTTTCTGGTTCTCGATCATCGCGTTCCCTGGTCGCCCACGGCCGCTTCTCCGGCGGCGGCGAAGCTTATCGCCGTGGGCGCTTTGCCACGCTCTAAAGCATCTAGGTTAATGCCCCGTTCGCCGCTTGCTGCGCGCAACTGCGCGGCTCCCGCGGCGAAGCTCGCGGCGCCGGCCGCCGGCCGCGCCCCCAGCCCGCGCAGATCGCGGACCGCGGCGAAACGGGCGACGAGCTCGCGCCAGTCGAGCGGGCGCAGGCTCTCTCCCGGGCCGGCCACGGCGGGCAGGATGGCGGCTTCGAACATGCGCCCCCTTTAGCGGGCGAGGGGTCAAGAAGCGGTAAAGCGGCCTTTTACCCCCGCTTAGGGTCTCGCGCCCGCGAACTGGCGCCGGACGGAGGCTGCGTGTATGGGCGCCGCCGTGAACGCCCCCGTCGCCTTTCCTCCGGCTCTCGATCAAGCCGCGGCCGCCGCGCTGTTCGATCTGCCGCGCCCGGCGCCCCGCTGCCGGATCATGGTGGCGATGTCGGGCGGGGTCGATTCTTCGGTGGTCGCGGCCCTCGCCGCGGCGAGCGGGGCCGAGACGATCGGCGTGACTCTCCAGCTTTACGACTACGGCGCGGCGACCGGGCGCAAGGGCGCGTGCTGCGCGGGCGACGACATCCGCGACGCGCGCAGCGTCGCCGACCGCCTCGGCATCGCGCATTACGTGTTCGATCACGAGAGCGCCTTCCGCGACGACGTGGTCGAGCGGTTCGCCGACGACTATCTCGCCGGGCGCACCCCGGTCCCGTGCATTCGCTGCAACATGGGGCCCAAATTCACCGACCTCCTGGCGATGGCGCGCGAGCTCGGCGCGGACTGCCTCGCCACCGGGCATTACGTGCGCCGCGTGGCCGGCCCCGCGGGCGCCGAGCTGCACCGCGCGGCCGACCCGGCGCGCGATCAGTCGTATTTCCTATACGGCACCACCGAGGCCCAGCTCGAGTTCCTGCGCTTCCCGCTCGGCGGCCTGGCCAAGAGCGAGGTGCGCCGCCTGGCCGAAGCCGCTGCCCTGCGCAACGCCGCCAAGCCCGACAGCCAGGACATCTGCTTCGTGCCCGACGGCGATTACGCGAAGATCGTGCGCCGCCTGCGCCCGCAGGGAGTGCGCCCGGGCAAGATCGTCCACACCGCCACCGGAGAGGTCCTGGGTGCCCACGCGGGCGTGATCCACTTCACCGTCGGCCAGCGCCGCGGGCTCGAGATCGGCGGCCAGGGGGAGCCGCTCTATGTCGTCGGCCTCGATGCGGAAGCCGCCGAAGTCCGCGTTGGGCCGAGGGCGATGCTCGCGGTGGGTGCGGCGCACCTCGTCGAGACCAATCGCATCGGGGCCATGCCTGCAAACGGGCTGGCCGCCAAGGTCCGCAGCCTGGCAAAGCCGGTGCCGATCACGCTCGAGGGCGCGCTGGGAGATGGCGCGCCGGCAACGATCCGCTTCGCTGCGGCGGAGTTCGGGGTAGCGCCGGGGCAGGCGGCGGTGATCTATGCCGGGGAGCGGGTGGTCGGCGGCGGGTGGATCGATTCCACCAGCGCCGCGGCCTAGTCTCTCCAGCGGTCGAGCACGCAGCCGTAGCCGGGCGTAAGCCGCGCGCTGTCGCTCATGAGCAGCATGCGCGCGGTCACGCTCTTCTCCCGGGCATCCTCGGAGAATGTCACCAGCTCCATCCCGGCGAGCTTGTCCTTCGCGCAGTCCTCCAGCGGGCGCCCGGCGACCCAGCGGCACGAGCACGCCACCCGCGCGCCGTAGGCGGTGCCCGCCTGCGCGTAGCCGACCGCGGTAGCGCCGAACGTCGCCCACAGCCCCAGCAGCGCGACGACCAGCGCGCCGATCCATACCAGCCGGTTGCGCGGGCGTTGCTTCCCGGTTGCCAAGCCGTTTTCCTCCGTGCGAAGGCGCCGTGCCGATGCCGCGCCGCCACCCCTTTATCGCCACCCTCCTCGCGCTGCCAGCCCCGCTGCTCGCGCTCGGCGCGTGCACATCGCAGCCGGCGGCGCCCCCGCCGCTAACCCGCGAGGCGCTCGCCACGGTCAAGCCCGATCCCGGCGCGCCGAGCGAGCAGCTCGCCCGGGCGGTTGACGAGGCGTTCACCGCCGACGGGGTGGGGGAGACCCGCGCGCTGGTGGTGATGCACGGCGGGCGGATCGCCGCCGAGCGCTACGCCCCCGGCTACGGACCCGACACCCGTTTCGTCAGCTGGTCGATGGCGAAGACGGTGACCGCGGTGATGATCGGCATGCTGATCGCCGACGGAAGGCTGCGGCTCGACGAATCGCCGCCGGTGCCGCGCTGGCAGCGCCCCGGCGATCCGCGCGGCGAGATCACCCTGCGCCAGCTGCTGCAGATGCGGAGCGGCCTGCGCCACACCGAGTCGGGCGACCCGCCCTACGAATCGGGCGAGGTGCGGATGCTGTTCCTCGACGGGCGCGACGACATGGCGACATTCGCCGAGAGCCAGCCGCTCGAGGCCGAGCCCGGACGTAAGTTCGAATACTCGAGCAACACCACGGTCATCCTCGCCGACATCGCCGCGCGGGCGTTGACCCGTAGCCGGGATCCCGACACGCGGCGGCGGGCGGTGGCGGACTATCTCCATACCCGGCTGTTCGCGCCGCTCGCGATGACTTCGATGGTCCCCGAATTCGACCGCGCGGGCACGCTGATCGGCGGCAGCCTGATCCACGGGACCGCGCGCGACTGGGCGCGGTTCGGCGACATGCTGCGCAACAAGGGCTCGTACCGCGGCACCCAGATCGTGCCCCGGCGGTGGGTGGAGTTCATGACCGCCCCTTCCCCCCGGCGAGCGAATTACGGGGCGCAGACCTGGCTCAACCGCATGCCGCCGGCGGGGGAGGACGGGGAGGTGGACGACCCGCTGTTCGCCGACCGCGGACCGCCAAGCCTGTTCGCGGCGATCGGCCACATGGGCCAGTTCATCCTCGTCGCCCCCGACCGCAAGCTCACCGTCGTGCGGCTGGGCCATTCGGACGGTGAGCAGATTCCCCGCGCGGTCGAGGAGCTGGCCGATATCGTCGAGCTCTATCCCGGCAGGTAGAAGCTTCCTTCCACCACCGTCACGCACGGGCCGCCGAGCCATGCCCGGCCCCCATCGAGACGGCACGTGAGATCGCCGCCGCGCTTCGACGCCTGGTGCGCGGTGAAGCTGTTGCGCCTGAGCCGCGCAGCCCAGAACGGGGTCAGCGCCGCGTGCGCCGAGCCGGTCACCGAGTCCTCGTCGACCCCGCCGCCGGGGACGAATACCCGGCTCACGACATCGAATTCCCGCCCCGGCGCGGTGCAGATGAACTGGTCGTCGCCGAGCGCGCCAAGGCCCCTGAGATCGGGCCGCAGCGCGCGTACGTCGTCCTCGCCGGCGAAGAGGTAGATGCCGTAGCGATCGGGGCTGCGCCAAATTTCCAGCGGCTGCGCGCCGAGCAATGCCACCGCTTCGGGCCAATCGCTCCGCTCGGTGGCAATCGCCGGCAGCGCCAGTTCGTAGCCCGCCGCGCTGCGGCGCACTTCGAGGAGGCCCGCGCGCCGGGTGCGGAAGGTGACGCGCTCGCCCCCGTCTCGGCCCAGCAGCACGTGCCCGGCGGCGAGCGTTGCATGGCCGCACAGGCGTATCTCGGTCGTCGGCGTGAACCAGCGCAGCTCCCAGTCGGCCGCGCGGGTCGCATCGCGGACGACGAAGGCGGTCTCGGCGAAATTATTCTCCTCGGCCGCAGCTTGCAGCACCTCGTCGGGCAGCCAGGCTTCGAGCGGCATGACCGCCGCCTGGTTGCCGGCAAAAGGCCGGTCGGCGAAGGCATCGACGTGCCAGTACGGTAGCTTCATCGCGTGACTCCCGGCGCCCCGACGGGCAGCAACAGTTCTTCCGCCGCGGGGCCCTCTTCGTCGACCAGTCCTTCGGGGTCGGGGTGGATCAGCACCTCGACCCCGGGGAAGCGCGCCTCGATCCGCGCCTCGAGCTCGTCCATCACCCGGTGCGCCTCGGCGATCGTCATCCGCGGGTCGAACGCGGCGTGGAACTGCACGAAATCGCGCGCGCCCGCGGTACGGGTGCGCAAATCGTGCACTCCGCGCAGCTCGGGGTGATCGGCCAGCGCGGCGACAAACGCGGCGCGCCTGTCCTCCGGCCATTCGGCGTCCATCAGGTGATCGATCGCCTCTTGCGAGGCGCGCCACGCGCCCCAGGCGAGCCACAGCGCGATGGCGAGGCCAAACAGCGGGTCCGCCCCCGCGACCCCCAGCGTGCGGTCGAGCACCAGCGCGGCGATGACCGCCAGGTTGAGCAGCAGGTCCGACTTGTAGTGCACGTTGTCGGTCTTGATCGCCAGGCTACCGGTGCGGCGGATGACGTGCCGCTGCCAGGCGAGGAGCGCCAGCGTCGCGATCATCGCCAGCAGCGAGACCGCCACCCCCTCGCCCGCCGAGGCGACCCGCCCACCCGCGATGAGCTGGCCGACCGCGCGCACCGCGATCCCCGCCGCCGAGAGCGCAATCAGCACCACCTGGAACATCGCCGCCAGCGCCTCGGCCTTGCCGTGGCCGAAGCGATGCCCGCGGTCGGCCGGCTGCGCGGCGACCCACACCCCGACCAGCGTGGCGAGGCTGGCCACGAGGTCGAGCCCGGTGTCGGCCAGGCTGCCGAGCATCGCGGTCGAGCCCGATTGCCATACCGCCCAGGTCTTGGTCAGCACCAGGAAGCTCGCCATCGCGATCGAGGCGTAGGCGGCGCTGCGGGTGAGCGCTCCGCGCTGGGCCGGATCGTGCTCGCTCACGGGTAGAGCAGCGTGCTGGTCCAGCCACCGCCCGGGGTGCGGGAGAACTGACGGCGGTCGTGCAGCCGGTTGGCGCGGTCGAGCCAGAACTCGATGCGCTCGGGCGCGAGGGTGAAACCGGTCCAGTACGGCGGGCGCGGGACCTCGCCCGCGGCCTTGCACACATCGCTCAGCGCCTCGACCCGCTCGAGATAGACCCGCCGTTCGGCCAGCGGGCGGGACTGATCGCTCGCCGCCGAGCCGACCTGGCTGACGAACGGGCGCGAGTGGAAGTAGGCGTCGGCCTGCTCGGGACCGACCTCGGTCAGCGGGCCTTCGATGCGCACCTGGCGCCGCAGGCTCTTCTAGTGAAACAGCAGCGCGGCGTGGGGGTTCGCGGCGATCTCCTCGCCCTTGCGGCTCTGCGCATTGGTGTAGAACGTGAACCCCGCGGGTCCGAACTCCTTCAGCAGCACCATCCGCACCGACGGGAGCCCGCCGGGGGTCGCGGTGGCAAGCGCCATCGCGTTGGGATCGTTCGGCTCGCTGGCGCGCGCTGCGGCCATCCACGCGGCGAACAGCGCCAGCGGATCCGAATCGGGCAGCGCGCTGCGTTCGGCCTCCACCTCAGCTCCCCCGCGGATACACGCTGTTGACACTGTTGACACTGTGCTGGCGAACCAGCCCGGCCTGGCTCGAAGCTCCTGGAAAAGGTCCGGTATCCGCCGGGGTCGAACAGCGCAGCGTCTTCATTCTCGCGGCCCTAGCGCAAGCAACCGGCTGTAGGAAAGCGGCGCGCTCCTTGCACGCCCCCACCGTCTCACCTAGCTAACACGCCCGATGGCTACGAAATCGTCTGATCCTTACGCGACCCTCGGCGTGGCGCGCGGCGCGAGCGAGAAGGACATCAAGAGCGCCTACCGCAAGCTTGCCAAGGAGCTGCATCCCGATCGCAATCGCGACAATCCCAAGGCCGCCGAGCGCTTTTCGGAAGTGACCCGGGCGTACGACTTGCTGTCGGACGCGGGCAAGCGCGCGCAGTATGACCGCGGCGAGATCGACGCCGAGGGCAATCCGACCAATCCGTTTGCCGGGATGGCCGGTGGCGGCTTCAACAGCGGGTTTGGCGGTGGCGGCAGCTTCCGCCCCGAGGATCTGCGTGGAATGGGCGGCGGCGGGGCGGAGGGGATCGACCTCGGCGACTTGTTCGAAGGGCTGTTCGGCGGCGGCACCGGTGCGCGCGGGCCCGGTGGTTTCGGCCAAGGCGGGCCCGGAGGCTCCGGCGGCCAGCAGCGCCGTCCGCCCCCGCCGCGCAAGGGCGCCGACATCGCCTATCGCCTGCGCGTTCCGTTCGTCGATGCGGCAGCGCGGCGGGACCAGCGGATCACGCTTGCCGACGGCAAGACGATCGACCTCAAGCTGCCGGCCGGGGTCGAGGACGGCACCCAGATGCGGCTCAAGGGCAAGGGCGAGCCCGGCCCCGGCGGTCCCGGCGACGGCCTGGTCACCATCGCCATCGACGGCCATCCGTTCTTCCGCCGCGAGGGCGATAACGTGCGGCTGGACCTGCCGATCACGCTTGCCGAGGCGGTCAACGGGGGCAAGGTCAAGGGGCCGACGGTCGACGGGCCGGTCATGCTGACGGTCAAGCCCGGCACCACCGGCGGCACGGTGATGCGCCTCGGCGGCAAGGGGTTCACCGGCAAGGACGGCAAGCGCGGCGATCAGCTGGTCACGCTGGAGATCGACCTGCCGCCCGACGTCGCGGAACTGGCTCGGCGGCTCGACGGTTGGGCCGACGATCGCAACCCGCGGGCGCGACTGGGCGTTTAACGCCGGGCGCTTCCGCCCAGCGCAGCGGCAGGCCGGTACGAACCTATGAGCGAAGAGGCCCTGCCCGCCCCCGAAGAACGCGCGGTGGTCAGCCTCTCCCCGGAGGAGCGGCGCAAGAACGCGCTGCGCCGCCACCCGGGCTTTCGCAGCCGGGTGGCGAGCCAGCTCGGCCCCGGCACGCGCGCGTTCGAGATCGCCAAGCGGGTGCTGGTGGGCGCGTACAACGACGGGTTCATCCACGCCGGCAATCTCGCCTACATGGCGATCATCGCGATCTTCCCGTTCTTCATCCTCGGCGCGGCCGTATTCTCCGCGCTGGGCGAAGAAAGCGAGCGCGCGGCGAGCGTCAACGCGGTCCTCTACGCGCTGCCGCCGATCGTCGGCGAAGTGATCGAGCCGGTTGCCCGCACTGTGCTCGAGGACAAGAGCGGCTGGGTGCTGTGGCTCGGCGGGCTCGTCGGGCTGTGGACGGTATTGAGCCTGATCGAGACCATCCGCGATATTCTCCGCCGGGCCTACGGCACCAAGGCGACGCACGCGTTCTGGAAATACCGGCTGTGGTCCGCCGGGGTGATCTTCGGCGCGGTGGTGCTGCTGATGGTGAGCCTGCTCGCCCAAGTGCTGATCGGCACCGCGCAGGAAGTGATCGACGCCTACCTCCCATGGCTGAGCGATGCGATCGGCGACTTGCGGCTGACCCGGCTGGTCCCGGCGGCGGGGCTCTACCTGTCGCTCTACCTGCTGTTCTACACGCTGACCCCCAAGGCTTACCGCAAGCGGCGCTATCCCAAGTGGCCCGGCGCGCTGGCGACAACCGCGTGGTGGATCGCGGTGACCGTGGCACTTCCCCCCGCGATCCGCAGCTTCTTCAGCTACGATGCCACCTACGGCAGCCTCGCGGGCATCATGATCGCGCTTTTCTTTTTCTACCTCGTGGGCCTAGGGATGGTGGCGGGCGCGGAGCTCAACGCGGCGCTGGCCGAGACGCCCGAGGAGGCGGAGAACCGGCTCGGCCAGGGCGACGACCGGGCCCGCCGGGCGGCCGCGCGCGAGCTTGCCCGGATGCAGGAGGAGGGGATCGGATGAGCGCGCTGATGGAGGGCAAACGGGGCCTCGTCATGGGCCTCGCCAACGACAAGTCGCTCGCCTGGGGCATCGCCCGGCGGCTCGCCGAGCACGGGGCGGAGCTCGCCTTCTCCTACCAGGGCGAGGCACTGGCGAAGCGGGTCGTGCCGCTGGCGGCCGAGCTCGGCAGCGACTTCTGCTTCGATTGCGACGTGTCGGACATGGCCGCGCTGGATGCTGCGTTCGATCGCTTGCGCGAACGGTGGGACCGGCTCGATTTCGTGGCCCACGCGATCGGCTTTTCGGACAAGAACGAGCTGCGCGGAAAGTACCTCGACACCAGCCTCGAGAACTTCCTGATGACGATGAACATCTCCGCCTACAGCCTGGTCGCGGTGACCAGGCGCGCGGCGGCGATGATGGAGGCCGGCGGCAGCGTGCTGACGCTGAGCTACTACGGCGCGGAAAAGGTCGTCCCCCACTACAACGTGATGGGGGTGGCGAAGGCCGCGCTCGAGGCGAGCGTCAAGTACCTTGCCAACGACCTCGGGCCCGACGGCATCCGGGTGAATGCGATCAGCGCGGGGCCGATCAAGACGCTCGCGGCGAGCGGGATCGGCGACTTCCGTTACATCCTCAAGTGGAACGAGCTGAACGCCCCGCTCCGGCGGAACGTGACGATCGAGGACGTCGGCGGCGCGGGGCTCTACCTGCTGTCGGACCTCGCCAGCGGGGTCACCGGCGAGGTGCACCATGTCGATGCCGGATATCACACGGTCGGCATGAAGCAGGAAGACGCGCCGGATATCGCGCTCGGTTAGGGGCGCCCTGCGCGACGCCTATTTCGCGCCGAAGCCGGTGAGGATGATCCGCGCCGTACGCAGCAGGATGAGCACGTCGAGCCACAGCGAGAAGTGCTTGATGTAAAAGAAATCGTACCGCAGCTTGTCGTGGACGGAGGACAAGTCGGCGACGTGGCCCTGATTGACTTGCGCCCATCCGGTGAGGCCGGGCCGGACGATGTGCCGGTACGAATAAAACGGCAGCTCGGCCTCGTACCAGGCGGACAGCGCGTAGGCTTCGGGCCGGGGCCCTATCCAGCTCATTTCGCCGCGGATCACGTTGATCAGCTGAGGCAACTCGTCGATCCGCAGCCGGCGGATCACCGCTCCCACGCGGGTGATGCGGGCATCGCCTTCGGCGGTGACCGCTGCCGCGCGCTCGTCGCTGCGGTCCTGCTGGTGGCGCATCGAACGGAAGTTGTAGACGGTAAACGGCCGCCCGCCCTTGCCGATCCGCATCTGTGCGAACAACGCCGGCCCGGGTGAGTCGAGGCGGATGATCAACGCCACCAGCGCCAGCGGCACCGCCAACAGCACCAGCGCCAGCGCGGCGACGAGGCGATCGACCGCGCCCTTGAAATCGGCGAAGGCGCGATTGGGGATCAGCGATCCGAGCGAGTTCTCCGACAGATGCTCAATATCGACTTTGCCGGTAAGCGATTCCTCGATCTGCTTGACGTGATAGACCGGGTGGCCTTCCAGCGCCGCGCGCGCGAGCAGCCGCTCCCATTCGTCGGGCAAATCGGCGTTGAGGTCGGCCACTACCGCCGAACCGGGGGAGATCAGGGCCGGCTCGGGCCGCGCCAGCGGGCGAAGCTCGATCGAGCCGATCGCCGCCAGCCGGTCGGTCGCGCCGTATGGGACGACGTCGAAGCTCATCCGTCGATTGCGGCGGACCGAGGTCAGCACCAGGAACGCGCCGACGGTGAGCGCAAAGCTGGTCGTCAGGAAAACCGTCGAATAGGGCAGTCGCGCGAACAGCAGCCAGGCGCTGACCATGACATAGGCGCCGATGAAGATCGGGATGTGCGTTTCGAACCGGGTGATCCCGGGGAAATCGCTGAGACGCTTGGTCACGAAGATCCCGCTGAGCAGCGCCACCGCCGCCGCGCTCATCGAATTGCGCAGCGCCGCCTCGGAAAGGGACGCGTCGCGCAGCCACAGGACGACCGCGGTGGGCACCAGGATCGCCGACACCAGGCCGAGCGCGAGCTGAACCGACAGCCGGTCCTGCGCCGGCTGGCGCGGCCGCGACGGGTCGGCCCGCAGCTCCGGGCTGCGCGGCACCACGCTCGCCATTCGAGGAAGCGCGTTCTTACGCACGGGGCTTATCGGACTGCATGGGACAGTGTGTCTTCGGCGATGCGGGCCACCCGCGGCGCGGCGCTCTTTAGCAAATTCCACCCCATGCGTCGATACTGATGTGGAGCCCCCCCACGACCCGCGCGGTCAACGGCGGGCGTCCTCTTCGAGCCGGCGGAGGCAGCCGACCAGAACCCGCGCGCTGGCTGCCGCATCGCTCTGCGCGGCCCGCTCGCGCAAGTCGCTGGCGACCGTTTGCTCGGACTTGCCGGCCGCGCGGGCGAGGCTCGCCAGGCGGCTCTCGAACAGTCCCTTGGCGGTCTCCATGGCGCGGACCTGATCGGCTCCCAGCGCGCCGGTCTGCTGCAGCCGCTCGGCGACGCTGTCGAACGCGGCCCGACACATCACCGCCTGGGTATAAGGCGAATCGTCGCTGTTGAGCTCGGACCCGTTGCCGAGCGACAGCCGCGCGGCGATCCGCCGTTCGTCGGCTCCGTAGGTACGTGCATTCGCGGCGTCGAAAGCGCCGCCCCCCTTCTGCTCGGACGCCGGCGCGCAGCCTGCGAGGGCGGCGGCGAGCAGGATCGGGAGCGTGCCGGACGAAAGGGACAGAAGTCGCATGGCGCGGCGATCTAGGCCATAGCGGCGCTAGGCACGAGGGGAAAATATGCTAAGCGGCTCGCCATGCCGAGCCGCCGCCCGGCGCCCGCCGAACCGGCGCAGGCGCGCACGTTCCTGTTTCTCGCCCTGTTCCTGGCCGCCCTGTGGTTTGCAGGCGGGGCTTCGCGGCCGGACGTGCCCGGCCAGGTGGTCACCCGCATCGCCGCGTGGAGCATCGCCATCCTGGCGGTCGTCTTCCTCCCCCGACCCGACTGGCGGTCGGTGCGTGCCCCCGCCGTCCTGCTCGCCGCGGCGGCAGGGTTGGTGGCGCTGCAGCTGGTACCCCTGCCGCCGTCGATGTGGCAGGCGCTGCCGGGGCGCGAGGTGTTCGCGGCGGGCGATGCGCTGATCGGGGCCGGCAGCCCGTGGCGGCCGCTGTCGATGAGCCCGGGCTGGACGCGCAATGCGCTGGGCTCGCTGATCGTGCCGGCGGTCGCGCTGTGGCTGATGGCCGGGCTGGGCCGGGGCAAGGACCTGGCGCTGATGCGGCTGCTGCTGGTGCTCGTCGTCGGCGGCTGCCTGATTGCGCTCCTGCAGTTCGCCGGCCGGCCGGTCGACCATCCGATGCTGAACGACATTGCCGGGCACGTCAGCGGCAATTTCGCGAACCGCAATCACCTCGCGCTGTTCGCCGCGATCGGCTGCGTGCTGGGTCCGGTCTGGGCCTCGCGGGAGACGGTGTTCGGGGGCTGGGCGGTTCTTGTCGGCGCGGCGCTCGTCACGCTGTTCGTGCTGGTGATCCTGGCGACCGGGTCGCGCGGCG
Organism: Cypionkella sp.; assembly: GCA_041730635.1. GTDB lineage: Bacteria > Pseudomonadota > Alphaproteobacteria > Sphingomonadales > Sphingomonadaceae > Tsuneonella. The sequence goes on along the minus strand of JBGSBH010000007.1, from coordinate 8,241 downwards.
GCATCGTGCTGGGCGCCCTCGGCGTGGGCGCTGGGCTGGCGCTCGCCTGGGCACCCCTGCGCCAGCGGATGCGCGCCCTGCCGCGGCGGGTGTCGCTCGGCGCGGGGCTGGCCATCGCCGGGGGCTTCGTGGCGGCGCTGGTGGCGAGCGTGTTGTCGGGCCGCGCGGCCGGGATCGAGCGGGCGATCGAGCTCAGCGCGCAGGACGACGCGCGGGTGCGCGTGCTGCCGGCGGTTCTCGAAGCGCTGGCCAGGTACTTCCCGGTGGGCTCGGGCTTCGGGACCTTCGATCCCGTCTTCCGGATCAGCGAGGGCGACGATCTGCTAGACCGGACGTATTACAACCAGGCGCACAACGATCTGCTGCAGGTCGGCCTCGACGGCGGGATCGCCGGCCTCGTGCTGCTCGGCGCGGCGCTCGCCTGGTGGGCGGCGCGCAGCTGGCGAGCCGCTCGCGGCGGGTCGCTCAGCGCGCGGGCGGGTGCCGCGATCCTGCTGCTGATCGTTGTCGGCAGCGCGCTGGACTATCCCGCGCGGACGCCGATGATTATGGCGGTGGCGATGATCGCCGCGGCCTGGCTCGCCCGGGTAAACGGCCCCTCGGCCCGGCCGGCGGGGGCAAATCCGAACGACGGCGTGGGTTTACCAAGCCGAGTGCCCCGCATATAGCGGACGCCCCAATCCAACTTCGCCGGAACTTCCCAATCGATGTCCAGGTCGCTTGTCTTGCTCTCGTGTGCGCTGGCGCTTGCCGCGTGCGGCAGCCGCGAGCCGCTGCGTTCGACCGCGCAGCTGACGGTCATGGAAGGACAGAGCGTCATGCCGGGGCCGGGCGCCGCGGACATCACGCCCGCCGCGCGGGCCACTTCGATCGGCCCGCTCGATCGGCTCGACATCATCGTCTTCGGCATTCCCGAGCTCACCCGCGAGCAAGTCCAGGTCGATGCCGGCGGGTTCATTACCATGCCGCTGGTCGGCAGCCTGGTCGCCAGCGGCAAGACCACCGCCGAGCTCGGCACGGAAATCGAAGCCGGCCTGCGGCGGGCCTATGTGCGCAATCCGCAGGTCTCGGTGAATATGCGCGAGACCGTGAGCCAGTCGGTCGCCGTGCAGGGCGAGGTGCGCCAGCCGGGGATCTATCCGGTCACCAGCGGTTCCACCTTGCTGCGGACCATCTCGGCCGCACGCGGCCTGACCGAGTTCGCCAAGGAAGACGAAGTGGTGGTGCTGCGCACCGTCGGCGGCCAGCGGCTCGCGGGTCTGTATAGCATCGATGCCATCCGCCGCGGCAACTACGCCGATCCGGCGATCTATCCCAACGACGTCGTGATCGTCGGCGATTCGCCGCAGCGGCGTCTGTTCCGCGACATCGCGGCGGTCGCGCCGCTGTTCACGTCCCCTCTCATCGCGATCCTGCAGAACTGATGAACGCCCTGACCAGCCCGATCAGCGTCCCGCCCGCGCCGGCCGCCCCGCCCCCCGCGCAGTCGGTGGCCGCCCCCGCTCCCGCGCTGCAGGTGACGCCGATCATCCAGCAGTATCTCCAGATCGCCCTCCGCCGGCGGTGGCTGATTCTGGGCATCACCGCGGTGGCGATGCTGCTGGGGATCCTCGCCACGCTGCTGATGACGCCGCAGTACACGGCCAAGTCGCTGATCGAGATCCAGCGCAACGTCACCCAGGTGACCGAGTTCGAAGGGATCGAACGCGATCAGGGGGTCGCGGACCAGGAGTTTTATCAGACGCAGTACGGCTTGCTGCGCGCGCGATCGCTCGCCGAGCGGGTGGCGAACCAGCTCAATCTGGTCAATCGCCCGCTGCTGTTCGAAACCTACGGGATCGAGACCCAGGGCCCGGCATTCGAGCTGTCCGGCGGCCGCTACTCCGCCGACGGGTTCGCCCAGCGACAGCGGCTGGCGGGGGAGATTCTGCTGCAGAACGTCACGATCAACCCGACGCGCCTGTCGCGGCTGGTCGAAATCCAGGTCACCAGCCCCGATCCGGAATTTTCCGCCATGGTGGCCAACGCCTGGGCGCAGAACTTCATCCAGACCAATCTCGAACGCAAGGTCCAGGCGACCAGCTACGGCCGCGAGCAGCTCCAGCGCCAGCTCGCCGAATACAAGCAGCGGCTCGACCAGTCGCAGCGCCAGCTGGTCGATTACGCCTCGCGCGAACAGATCATCAACCTGCCCGCGCAGTCGGCCGGGGACGGCACGACCACGCAAGAACGCTCGATCGTGGCCGACGACCTCGCGGCGGTGAACACCGCGCTGGTCGAAGCCACCGCCGACCGCATCCGGGCCCAGGCCCGGGCGCAGAACAGCGGCCGCGCCGGCGCCTCGATCGAGGCGCTGTCGAACCCCGCGATCAACGACATGCGCCAGCGCCGCGCGGTGCTCGAATCGCAGTATCAGGAGCTCCTCCAGCGCTTCGAGCCGGCGTACCCCGCGGCGCAGGCGGTCAAGTCGCAGATCGATCAGCTCGATCGCTCGATCGCGCGCGAGGAGGGGCGGGTCGGCCAGTCGGTCAACGCCGAGTATCGCGCCGCCCTGCAGCGCGAGCAGGCGCTGCAGGCCAAGGTCAACCAGCTCAAGGGCGAGTATCTCGACCTGCGCCGCCGCCTGATCCAGTACAACATCTACCAGCAGGAAGTGGACACCAACCGGGCGCTCTACGATGGCCTGTTGCAGCGCTTCAAGGAAATCGGGATCGCCGGCGGTGTCGGGGTCAACAACGTGTCGATCGTCGACCCGGCCGACGTGCCGCAAGGCCCGTCGAGCCCGTCGCTGCTGCTCAACCTGCTGCTCGCGGCCCTGGTCGGGCTGGGCCTGGGGGTCATCGTTGCCTTCATCCTCGAACAGCTCAACGAGACGATCACCGACCCCGCCGAGGTGGAGAGCCGGCTCGGCTTGCCGCTGCTCGGCGTGGTGCCGAAGGCGGACACCGACGAACCGCGCGAGGCGCTGCTCGATCGCAAGTCCGACCTCATCGAAGGGTACCTGTCGGTCCAGACGAACCTCAGCTTCACTACCGAACACGGGGTTCCGCGGTCGCTGATGGTGACCTCCACCCGCCCGGCCGAAGGCAAGTCGACCACCTCGCTGGCCCTGGCGACGACTCTCACGCGCGGGCAGAAGCGGGTGGTCCTGATCGACGGCGACATGCGCTCGCCGTCGGTGCACCAGCTCGCGGGCGTGTCGCACGATGTCGGCCTCAGCAACTTCTTGGCGGGGGACGACGCGCTCGACGGGCTGCTGTTCCGGATGGAGGACTTCGGGTTCGACGCGATGACCGCCGGCCCGATCCCGCCGAACGCCGCCGAGCTGCTGACCGGCACGCGCCTGTCGCTGCTGATCGAGCGCCTGCTCCAGCGCTACGACCATGTCATCATCGACTCGCCCCCGGTGCTCGGCCTGGCCGACGCCCCGCTCATCGCGAGCAAGGTGGAAGGGGTGGTCTACGCTGTGGAGTCGCACAAGATGCGCACCAACACCGCGCGGACCGCGCTGGGCCGCCTGATCAGCGCCAACGCGCACATCCTGGGGATCGTGCTGACCAAGTTCGAAGGCCGCCGGTCGCAGTATAGCTACGACTACAGCTACGATTACGGCACCAGGTCCAGCGAAACGACCGCGCCGGCATGACCCGCCGGCCCGCGTCCGCGCGCAGGCGGTGGTCGCGCGCCGGCGGGCGCACCGCGGCGGCGGCGGTGGCGCTGGCGGTAGTGGCCACCTTCGCCATCCGCGATGCCGCCGGGCAAGCCTTGCGCAAGGCGGACCCCGAGCTCGCTTACAAGCTCGCGCCATGGGACGGGCGATCCGCGGCCACTCTTGCATTGCAGATGGTGCAATCGCCCGCGCCCGCCGGCGGCCCGGACGCGGCCCTCGCGCTGGCCCGCGCGGGCTTGCGCGACGATCCCACCGCGGTCGACGCCTTCAACGTGCTGGCGATGGCCGCGCAGCTTCGCGGCGATACCGAACGCACCCGGGCGCTGTTCCGCCATTCGCTGGCGCTTTCCCGGCGCGAGCTGCCCTCGCGCGTGTGGGCGATCGAGGAGGCCGTGTCGCGCGGGGATATCCGCGGCGCGCTCAACAATTACGATTTCGCGCTGAAGACCTCGCGCGACGCCGGCCCCCTGTTGTTCCCGATCTTGGCCGAGGCGATCTCCGAACCGCGCATCCGCGCCGAACTGCTCCCGATCCTCCGGCAGAAGCCCGTGTGGGGGGCCGAGTTCATCGACTATCTGTCGCGCGCGGCGGTCAACCCCGAAGGCACGGCCGCCTTCCATCCCGAGCTCGCGAGAGCCGGGCTCGCGGTCAGCCCGCTGCAGGATGCCCGGGTGGTCGATGCGCTCGCTGCCCGCGGCCTGCTTGAGCAGGCATGGCGCTACTACGCCCGGATACGCCCGGGTGCCGACCGGCGGCGCTCGCGCGATCCGGATTTCCGCGTCGCTTCCGATGCAGGGGCGGTGTTCGACTGGCGGACGGTAAGCGAAGGCGGGCGGTTCGGGTCGCTCGTGCGGGCGGCGGACGGGGGCGGTACGCTCGCCTTCTCGGTCGCCGCGGCGTCACCCGGGAAGCTCGCCGAGCAGCGCCAGATGCTACCTCCGGGGCGCTACCGCCTTCAGGGCCGGGCGCAAGGGCTGGACGTGCCGGCCGAACAGCGGCCGTTCTTCGCCCTGGCGTGCGACAACGGCGTCGAGCTCGTGCAGGTCCCGCTCCCGGCTGCGGGCCGAACCGAGCTGAAGGCCGTGTTCGCCGTGCCGCCCGGCTGCACTGCGCAGACGCTCGCCCTCATCGCGCGGCAGTCCGACTTGCCGGGCGGCCTCGAGGGCGCGATCGACACGGTGCAGATTGCGCCGATCGACTGAGCGGCCGCCGCAGCGAACCATCGAGCGATCGGGAAACAGATGAAGCGCATTTTCGTCACGGGCACCGCCGGGTTCATCGGCTTCCATCTCGCGCGCCTGCTGCTGGCCGAAGGGTTCGCGGTGCACGGCTACGACGGCCTCACCGATTACTACGATGTCGCGCTCAAGCGGCGGCGGCATGCGATGCTGTCGCAATCTCCCGGGTTCGCGGCCACCGAAGCGATGCTGGAGGAGGATCAAACGCTGCAGGAGGCGATCGACCGCTTCGCGCCCGATGCGATCGTTCACCTCGCGGCGCAGGCGGGGGTCCGCTACAGCCTCGAAAACCCGGGGGCGTACATCTCGGCCAACGTCGTCGGCACGATGAACCTCATGGAAGGCGCGCGCTGCGCCGGCGTCGGCCACCTGCTGATGGCGTCGACCTCGTCGGTGTACGGCGCCAACCGCGAGATGCCCTTCACCGAAACCCAGCGCATCGCGACCCCGCTGACGATCTACGCGGCGACCAAGGCGGCGAACGAGGCGATGGCGCACAGCTACGCGCACCTGTGGGATCTGCCGACGACGATGTTCCGCTTCTTCACCGTCTACGGGCCGTGGGGGCGGCCCGATATGGCGCTGTTCAAGTTCGTCCGCGGCATCCTCGCCGGCGAGCCGATCGATATCTACAACAATGGCGAGATGTACCGCGACTTCACCTACGTCGAGGACCTGGTGGGCGCGATCCGGCGGTTGATCGACGTGCCCCCGGTGCGGCCGGAGGACCCGGCCGCCATCCCCGCCGGCGACAGCCTGAGCCCGGTGGCCCCGTTCCGGGTGGTGAACATCGGCAACGCCGATCAGGTCCGGTTGCTCGATTTCATCGAGGCGATCGAGCAGGCGGTCGGCCGCAAGGCGGTGCGCCATTACATGCCGATGCAGACCGGCGACGTGCCGGCGACGCACGCCGACACCTCGCTGCTGCGCACGCTCACCGGCAGCGCCCCCAACACCCCGTATCGCGAGGGCATCCGCCGGTTCGTCGACTGGTACCGCGAATACTACCAGGCCTAGCCGCATGGCCGATTTCGCAGCCCTGGTGATCGGCGCGGGGGCGGTCGGCCTCGCCATCGCGCGCGAGCTGGCGCGAGCCGGCCACAGCGTGCTGGTCGTCGATACCGCCGATGCCATCGGCACCGGGATCAGCTCGCGCAACAGCGAGGTGATCCACGCCGGCATCTACTACCCGCGAGGCTCGCTGAAGGCGCGCACCTGCGTCAGAGGCCGCGCCCTGCTTTATGCGTTCTGCGCCGAGACCGGCGTGGCCCACCGGCGTTGCGGAAAGCTGATCGTCGCCCCGGAGGAAGCGCGCCGCAGCGAGCTCGAGGCTATCGCCGCGGCCGCCGAGGCCAACGGCGTCGATAACCTCGAGTGGCTGGGAAAGAACGAGATCGCGCGCATGGAGCCCGCACTGGCCGGCGAAGCCGCCCTCTGGTCGCCCTCGACCGGGATCGTCGACAGCCACGCGTTCATGTACGCACTGCTCGGCGCGGCCGAGGATCACGGTGCCCAGCTGGCGCTCGGCACCCGGATAGAGCGGATCGCGCGCCGGGGCGACGAATGGGCAATCCATCTGGCCGATGGCGACGGACCGGTCGCTACCGTCCGGCTGGTGATCGAGGCTGCGGGACTCGACGCCGTCGCGGCCGCGCGGCTGATCGAGGGCTATCCGCAGGCCCGCCTGCCGGCGATGCGTTACGCGCGGGGATGCTATTTCGGCTATGCCGGTCCGGTGCCGTTCAGCAGCCTGATCTATCCGCTGCCGGAGCCGGGCGGGCTGGGCGTCCACCTGACGCTGGATCTCGCCGGCAGGGCGCGCTTCGGCCCCGATGTCGAATGGATCGATGCGATCGATTTCACCGTCGATCCCCGCCGCGCGGAAGCCTTCGCCGGGGCGATCCGGGCTTACTGGCCGGCGGTCGAGCCCGAACGCCTCTATCCCGATTACGCCGGCATTCGCCCCAAGCTGACCGGGCCCGGGGAACCGGCCGCCGACTTCCGCATAGACGACGAAAGAACGCATGGGCTGCCGGGGGTCATCGCCTTGTACGGCCTCGAATCCCCGGGCCTTACCGCCTCGCTGGCACTTGCCGAGGAGGTGGCCGGCCGCGCTGCACAATATATTTGATTCCGTATCGGCCGTCGTCTAACCGCAGCCCCGACCCTGCTCGCGGCCGCAGCGCGGGAAATCTTTTCCAAACTTTCGGTTGCTTGCCTCTCATGAATTCACCGAGCACGCCCACGATCGCGGTCATCGGACTGGGCTACGTGGGGCTTCCCCTGGCGGTCGAGTTCGGCAAGCGGCGCCCGGTCGTCGGCTTCGACATCGACGCAGGCCGGATCGCCGAACTGCGCCGCGGCCATGATCGCACCGACGAAGTGGAGGCGAGCGAACTCGCCGCCGCCGGCCACCTGACGTTCACCAGCAGCGCCGCGGATATCGCCGGCTGCGGCATCTACATCGTCACCGTGCCGACGCCGATCGACCGGCATCGGCGGCCCGATCTCACTCCGCTGATCAAGGCGTCCGAAACCGTCGGCCGGGTGCTGAAGGCGGGCGATCTGGTGATCTACGAGTCGACCGTCTATCCCGGCGCCAGCGAAGAAGACTGCGTGCCGGTGCTCGAGCGGGAATCGGGACTTGCCTTCAACCGCGACTTCTTCGTCGGCTACAGCCCCGAACGGATCAATCCGGGCGACAAGGAGCATCGCCTGCCGACGATCCGCAAGGTCACCTCGGGATCGACCCCAGAGGCAGCCGATGCAGTCGACGCGCTCTATTCGGAAATTATCACCGCCGGAACCTTCAAGGCCGGTTCGCTGCGCGTGGCCGAAGCCGCCAAAGTGATCGAGAACACCCAGCGCGATCTCAACATCGCGCTGATCAACGAACTCGCAATCATCTTCGAGCGGCTGGGAATCGACACCGAAGAGGTGCTCGAGGCGGCGGGGACGAAGTGGAACTTCCTCCCCTTCCGCCCGGGGCTGGTCGGCGGACACTGCATCGGGGTGGACCCCTACTATCTCACCCACAAGGCGCAGATGATCGGTTACCATCCCGAGATCATACTCGCCGGGCGGCGTCTCAACGACCGCATGGGGGCCTACGTTGCCGGCCAGCTGGTCAAGGCGATGCTGAAGCGAGGGCTGCCGGTGAAGGCGGCGCGGGTTCTGGTGCTCGGGCTCACCTTCAAGGAGAACTGCCCGGACCTGCGCAATACCAAGGTGGTCGACGTCATCCGCGAGCTCGAGGATTACGGGGCGGTGGTCGATGTCCACGATCCCCAGGCGGACGCCGCCGAGGCCCGGCACGAATACGGTATCGAGATC